>JBQCJO010000127.1:0-9162 GCA_051952735.1 Rhizomicrobium sp. | reverse complement strand
AAGATGGATACGCAGGTCTATATCGCGGATACCATCGGTGAGCTTGGGCTTTTCTACCGCCTCGCCTCCTTCGCCTTTATCGGTGGCAGTTTGATTCCCCATGGCGGACAGAACCCGCTGGAACCGGCGCGGCTGGGATGCGCGGTCATCACCGGTCCGCACACCGAGAATTTCCGGCAGCCTTACGATGCGATTTTGTCGGCACAGGGCACGGGCCGGGTTTCCTCGGCAACGGATATCGCAGCAATGGCGAAACGGCTGCTGACGAATCCCGAAGAGACAAAAGCGCTGGGGAAATCCGCTCAGGCCGCCGCCGTCGCGCTTGGCGGCGCGGTGGAGAAAACCATCGTGGCAATCGAGGCGCTGCTCGATGCGCGCCCCTGAGTTCTGGCAGGAGAAGGATTATACCGCGAGGCTCGCCGTCACAGCGCTGACGCCGATCGGCTGGGCCTATGGCGCAACGGTTGCGTGGAAAGCAGCGAACACCAAGCCTTATCGCGCGAATGCCAAAGTGATCTGTGTCGGCAATCTCACGGCAGGCGGTTCCGGCAAGACGCCCATCGCCATCGCCATCGCGCGCGCATTGATCAAGCGGCAGAAACGCATCTTCATTCTCACGCGCGGTTATGGCGGCAAGATGCGCGGTCCCGGCATCGTCGATCTCGCGCACGACACGTTCGAAGAAACCGGCGACGAAGCGTTGTTGCTGGCCGGCGCGGCGCCGGTGATCGTATCCCGCAATCGCGCCGCCGGTGCCAAGCTCGCGGACGACGAACATGCGGACGCTATCGTCATGGATGACGGCCATCAGAATTTCACGTTGACCAAAGACGTCTCCATCGTCGTGGTGGACGCCGAGAGCGGCTTCGGCAATGGCCGCATTCTTCCCGCCGGTCCCTTGCGCGAAAAGGTGAGTTCCGGTCTGGCCCGCGCCGACGCGGTGGTTCTCGTGGGCGACGGGACGCCGAATTTGCGCGGGTTCAACGGCCCGGTACTGCGCGCGAATCTGGTTCCGGTGGATGCACCGGGCGTGGCCGGGCAGAAAGTCGTTGCGTTCGCCGGTATCGGACGGCCGGAGAAGTTTTTTGCCACGCTGCGCTCGCTCGGCGCGAAGATCGCTGAAGAGCGCGCCTACGAAGACCATCATGCTTAGACCGCCGCCGAGTTCGCGCGCCTGCGGGCACGGGCAAAGGCGCTCGACGCCTCGCTGGTGACAACAGAGAAAGATTTCGTGCGGTTAACGCCGGCGGAGCGCGAGGATGTGCGCTTTATTCCGGTGCGGGCGGCGTTCGAGGATCCGGCGGCGCTGGACGCGCTGCTTGACAGGATCGCCCCTCGGACCCCATAGCGCGGCCAATGACCGAGATGGCGCCGATCCCCAAGATGCCGCTGGCCACCACGCTGCGCTATCGCGCGGAAGCGGCGGCGTTCTTCACCTTTATCGGGTTCTTCAAGCTGTTCGGACTGGACGGCGCATCCGCGATCGGTGGCTGGATCGGCCGCAATATCCTCTATCGCACGCGCACGTCGCAGCGCGGGCGCGACAATCTGAAGAAGGCCTACCCCGAAAAGAGCGATGCCGAGATCGAAGCGATCCTGCTCGAAGTCTGGGACAATCTCGGCCGCACAATCGCGGAATACGCGCATCTCGACAAGATCTCCATGCATGGCGCCGATCCGCGCCTGCAGGTCGCCAATGTGGAGATTGCCGACCAGGCCCTCGCAAGCGGCAAGGGCGTGATGTTCGTTTCCGGGCATTTCGCGAACTGGGAGACGATGGCATTCGCTGCCGCGCAATACGGCGTCGAAGGTGGAGAGGTCTATCGCCCGCTCAACAACCCCTATGTCGATCGCTGGATGGTGCGTCAGCGGATGAAGAATGGGCCGAATGACCAGATCGCCAAGGGCGCTCAAGGCACGCGGCGCATCTTCTCATTGCTTCGCGCCGGAAAAGCCATCTTCATGCTCGTCGATCAGAAAACGAATGAAGGATTGCCCGCGCCGTTCTTCGGCCGTGACGCACTGACGACACCCGCACCCGCCGCGCTGGCACTCAAGCTGAATTGCGTCATCGTGCCGGCCTTCAACGAGCGGCTGGGCGGAGCGCGCTTCCGCATGACGATGCACAGCCCGGTCGCGTTCACACCCAGCGGCGATCACGACCAGGATGTGCAACAGCTCACGATCAATATCACCGAGCGCATCGAGGAAATGGTGCGTTCGCGGCCGTCGCAATGGCTGTGGATCCACCGCCGTTGGCCCAAGCCCGGCGACAAGCTGCGCAGCAAGCGCGCCAAGGCGCTCGCGGCGCGATCGGAAGCCTAGAGCTTTTCCGGCGCCGGCGTGCGCGTGGAGAGCGACGGATCGAGCCGCACGTCGAACCAGTTCATCTGCCAATGCAGATGTGGGCCGGTTGCGCGGCCTGTGTGCCCGATATTGCCGATCTGCTGCCCGCGCGTGACGGCATCGCCCGGTTTCACCAACTGTTTGGACTGGTGCATGTAACCCGTGAACACGCCATGGCCGTGATCGATCAGCGTGTAGCCGCCTTCGAGATAGAATTGATCCGCAACCAGAACCGTGCCACTCGCGGGCGCGCGAATGGGGGCGCCCTCGCCGCCCGCGATGTCCACGCCGAAATGCGGCGCAGACGGCACGTCATTCAGGATGCGCTGGCTGCCGAACAGGCCGGAGATGATGCCTTTGGCAGGCCAGTCGAGCGGCTCGGCAAAATAAGAAAGTGCGCTGTTGGTTTTGCGTGCCGCGTAGACTTGCGCATGCTCGCGCTTGATGCGCGCGACGATGTCGGGCTCGGACGGATGCGCGATCTGCGGCGGCAGGCCGTTGATGCGCTGGATTTCGTATTGCCGCGCCGCGGGCGTCACCTCGCGTGTCTCGGCCGTGCCGTCGGCGAAGGACACGGAAACAGTCGTTGGCTTTGTCTGATCGTATTCGAAGCCAAAAGCGAATGCGCCGTCCGGCGTCACGCTCAAAGCGCGGCCATCGGCATTTGCGGATGCGCCGGCGGGCACCTTGCCGATGACGAGGCTGCCCTGCTCTATCGTTCCGGTGAGCGCGATGCGCGAAGGCTGCGCGCGCGCAATGGTGGGCAGCAGCGTCGTTGCCGCGGCGCTGAGCACGAACGCGCGACGGTGGATCATTTCGGCGTGCCGCCGGTTTCCTGAAAGCGCTTCAGCGCGATCGCGGCCGAGGCGTAGGCTTCCTGCAGGTCGACATTCCAGTAGCGCAGCGCGTCGAGCGGAATCTGCGTGCCGGTTACGGCGCAGATCACGAAGGAGCCCGGCTTCACGACATGGTATTCGCCGTCGAGATATTCGACTTCTGCTTCGCCTTCTGCGCGGAAATCACGGTCCATCTTGTTCATGTCTCATCATAACATAAGCGGGGGGTGCTAGAACAAGTCGCCCTGCCCGGCTTTCGGTTTTGTCACACGCGGTTTGGCTGCCACAGGTGCGGCTGTGGGAGCGCCGCCTGCCACAGCTTCGCGCTGACCGTCCGCAAAAGTCAGCGACAGCCTTTCGCCGGATTGCAGCGTGTCGGCACGGCGCCGGATGGAACCGTCCGCACCGCGCACCAGCACGAAACCACGCTCCAGCACGCCGCGATAGGAAATGCCTTCCAGCACCCGGGAGAGACTTTGCAATTTCTTGCGATCTTCTTGGAGGCGCACGTTAAAGCAGCGTGCAAGTTGTTGACCGGCGGTTGTTACCCTGCCTTTGGACAAAAGGATGTGACGACGTATCGGTCCCGGCCTCAACAGTGCAGCGGCCTTACCCAAACCTAACTTGTGCTGCTGGACGTTGCGATGCAATCCGTTACCAAGTTTATCCGATGCAACATCGAGGCGCTGTTGCGGTTGCGCGAAAAGTTGGTCGGAGCGCGGCAGGATGCGTGCGAGTTGACCCAGATGCGTGCGCCGGGTTGAGATTCCGCGCGTGAAGCAGTTGAGGACCCGGCGCTCGAAATCCAGAGTCTGCGAAAGCAACTCTGCCCGCACCGGCACCGCGATCTCCGCTGCGGCTGTCGGCGTCGGTGCGCGGCGATCGGATGCGAAATCAATGAGCGTCGTGTCGGTTTCATGGCCTACGGCAGAGATCAGCGGGATCACACTTTCAGCCGTCGCGCGGACAACAATCTCTTCGTTGAACGCCATCAGATCTTCGATGGACCCGCCGCCGCGCGCGACGATCAGAAGATCGGGACGCGGCACAACGCCGCCAACAGCCAACGCGTTGAACCCGCGAATGGCGGCGGCGACTTCGGCGGCCGCGCGCTCGCCCTGCACAGCGACGGACCACAACAAGACGCGACGCGGAAAGCGCTCCGTGAGCCGGTGCATGATGTCGCGGATCACGGCACCGGTAGGTGATGTGATGACGCCGATCACATCCGGCAGGAACGGCAGCGGCTTCTTGCGCTCTGCATCGAAGAGGCCTTCGGCGGCGAGCTTCTTCTTCCGCTCCTCCAGCATGGCCATAAGCGCGCCGGCGCCCGCCAACTCCATCTGCTCGACGATGATCTGGTAACGCGAGGACCCGGGGTAGGTCGTGATGCGGCCGGTGCAGACGACTTCCAGCCCAGGCTCCGGGCGCAGCTTGATGAGGCGGCTCTGCTGCTTCCAGACGATGGCGTTGAGGACCGCCTTGTCGTCCTTCAGGTCGAAATAGGTATGGCCGGACGCCGCTGCTTTCAGCCCGCTGATCTCGCCCCGCACCCGCACGAAGGGGAAGGAATCCTCGACCGTGCGCTTCAGGGCGTTGGCGATCTCGCTGACGCTGTATTCGGGCAGATTGGGCTTGGGAGCGGCTTCGGACATGACTCACAGATGATATAGGAAGCCCGCTTGAATCCACCCCTCCCTTCCCGGAAGTTCGGCCCATGAAAGTCCTTTTGATCGGTTCCGGCGGCCGCGAGCACGCGCTGGCCTGGGCGTTGTCGGCCAGCCCGCTGCTGACCAGGCTTTATTGCGCGCCGGGAAATGCCGGAATCGAAGAAGTGGCTGAATGTGTCCCCATAGCGGCCATGGATTTCGACAAGCTGGTTGGCTTCGCCAAAGAGAAGAAGATCGATTTCGTGGTCATCGCGCCGGACAATCCGCTGGTGGGCGGTTTGTGGGACCGGTTTGAAGCGGAAGGAATCCGCGCCAGCGGCCCCAGCATGAAAGGCGCAATCCTCGAAGGCTCTAAGGGCTTCGTGAAGGATCTGTGCCGGGAGGCCGGCATTCCCACGGCGGCCTATCGGCGCTTTCGCGACGCCGCCTCTGCAAAGGCATTCGCCGACACGCTCGGCTTGCCCGTCGTAATCAAGGCGGACGGATTGGCGCTCGGCAAAGGCGTGATCATCGCGGAAACGAAGGCGGACGCGGACAAGGCCATCGATTTCATGTTCGAAGGCGGCTTCGGCGAAAGCGGCAGCGAAGTCGTCGTCGAAGAATTCATGGCCGGCGAGGAAGCCAGTTTCTTTGCGCTTTGCGATGGCGAGACAGCGATCCCGCTGGCCGGTGCGCAGGATCACAAACGCGCCTTCGACGGCGACAAAGGACCGAATACCGGCGGAATGGGCGCTTACTCGCCCGCGCCGGTTCTGCCGCCGTCATTGCAGGACATCGCGATGGACAAGTTCATCAGGCCCACGGTCGCGGCGATGAACAAGCATGGTCGCAAATATCAGGGCGTGATGTATCTGGGCTTGATGATCACGCAGGACGGTCCCAAGCTCGTCGAATACAATTGCCGCTTCGGCGATCCGGAATGCCAGGTGCTGATGCCGCGCCTGAAATCCGATCTGCTGACCGCACTGATCGCCACGCGCGATCAGCAATTGCACAATCTCGATCTGCGCTGGAGCGACGAGACCGCCCTCACAGTGGTGATGGCGTCGAAGGGCTATCCCGGCAGCTACGCCAAAGGCACCGAAATCCGGAATCTGGACGAAGCATCTCGCGTCGAAGGCGTGCAGATATTCCATGCGGGAACCGAGCGGCGCGACGGCAAATTGCTGGCCGTCGGCGGTCGGGTGCTGAACGTCACTGCCCTGGGCAAGGACGTCGCCGAAGCGCAGGCACGCGCTTACAAGGCGATCGATCTCATCGATTGGCCCGAAGGTTTCTGCCGCCGCGATATAGGATGGCGGGCGCTTTCGCGTCCCTAGCGCCGCGCATCGCCCCGCCTTACCATCGGGCATGGACCAGCTTCCACTTGTTCCCGGACGCGAATGCGGCGACTGCCATGCATGCTGCCGGTACACGTCGATTCCCGCGCTGGCAAAAGCACCCAACATTCTATGCGAGCACTGGGATGGCGGTTGCACGATCTATGCGGAGCGGCCGGAGGTTTGCCGTGGCTTCTTCTGCGCCTGGCGCGTCATGCCCAATCTTAATGACAGCTGGCGCCCCGACAAGTCGAAGATCTTTCTACGCATCACGCGGGAAGCGGACGGCGCGCCGGGATTTGAAGCAAGTCTTCTCGGCACCCTGACGCCGCAGATGACGCGTGAACTGTTGAGTTTTATCGCGCAACCCATTCGCGAGGGATTTGCTGTCTATCTGGCCCTCCCCGGCCCACCGGGCCACGGCGCGGCCAAGCTTCTGCTGAACAATCGCATGCGCGCCGCGCTTCAAACCCGCAACTACGAAACCGTGCATGCTGCGTTCGAGGATGCTGTCCGAACCGCGCGCGCGTTCGAGACGCGGCCAATGGGGCCATCGCCGGAGGCTTCCGCTCCGTAACGCTTGTATCGGCGGGACCGAGAGGCCAACATCGGGCAAAAGCACCCGAGGAATACGCCCATGAGTGAGGCCGCACAGGACGACCGGCAGGAAAAATTCTCCGGCACCAAGGAGGTCGCGGAAAGCCACCGCTTCGACGAGAAGAAGCTCGAGGCTTATCTCGCCGAGCGCATCGAAGGCTTCCAGACGCCGATGGAAGTGCGCCAGTTCAAGGGCGGCCAATCGAACCCGACCTACAAGCTGATCACGCCGAACCGCAATTATGTGCTGCGCCGCAAGCCGCCGGGAAAGCTGCTGCCGAGCGCGCATGCCGTCGATCGCGAATATCGCATCATAGCAGCGCTGCATCCGACCGGCTTCCCCGTCGCCAAGCCCTATCTGCTCTGCGAGGACGAGAGCATCATCGGCACGATGTTTTACGTGATGGATTGCGTCGACGGCCGCATCTATTGGGGCCCGATGCTGCCGGATCAGACGCCCAAGCAGCGCGGCGAGATCTATGACGCGATGAACGAGACCTTCGCGCGCCTGCACAACATGGATTGGGAAAAGCTGGGCCTGCAGGATTACGGCAAGCCAGGCAATTATGTCGGCCGCCAGGTGTCGCGCTGGACGAAACAATACAAGGCGTCGGAAACCGAGCACATTCCGGAAATGGAAAAGCTGATCGAATGGCTGCCCGCGCATCTGCCCACCGATGCGCGCGACTCCATCGTTCATGGCGATTATCGCCTCGACAACATGATCCTGCATCCGACCGAGCCGAAAGTGATCGCGGTACTGGATTGGGAGCTCTGCACCATCGGCGATCCGATGGCGGACTTCACCTACCATCTGATGCAGTGGCAGATGCCCGGCGGCGTCTCCAGCGGCGGCAGCCTGCTGGATGCGGATTTCAAAGCACTCGGAATCCCGGACAAGGACACTTACACCGCGATGTATTGCAAGCGCACGCACCGCGACACGATTCCGAACATGGATTATTACGCGGCCTACAACTTCTTCCGGCTCGCCGGCATCCTTCAGGGCATCGTCGGCCGCGTGCGCGATGGCACGGCGAACAGCGCGCACGCCGCGCAAAACGCATCCGGCGTTCGGCCTCTGGCGCAGCGCGCCTGGGAGTTCGCGAAACGCGCGGGCGCGCCGGGATAGTAAAACGCGGCACTTTTCCAAAGTTTGTTGGTTAAACGGTGCTTAATGACAATAAAGCGTCGCGCGCCGCTCTACCAATTTGAAAGCGTTGCTTAACGCCGCGCGCCTATTGTTCCAGAGGGGAGTAATCCCCCTGGAACAGGGCCAGATGAAGCCAGGAAACGCACAGGAAACGACCGCGCGGGAGTCCGCGTTCGAAGCCGAACTTGCCGCCGAGCGCGCGCAGTTCGCGCTGGCCGAACGCGCGGCCAAATTCGGCTATTGGCGCCAGCGTCTCACGGATGGCAACACCATGTGGTCGCCGGGCATGTATCGCCTGCTCAACATCGACGAGAGCCAGAAGCCGGACATGGCATGGCTTCTTTCCCAAATACTCGATGAGGATTCCGCGGAGATCACGCGCATCATCAGCAACGCCATCAAGACTCGTTCGCCGTTCTACTACCGCTCCCGGCCCAAGGATCCTTCAAATCCCGCCTTGTTCGTCGACACCCATGGCGATGTGGACGTCGGGCCCGACGGGCGCGTCGTCTCCATCATCGGCGTCTGCCACGACGTCACACAGGAAGTCCTGGCGGAGAGAGCGCGCGCCGCCGCCGAGGACCGCTATCGCGTAGTGGCCGAGGAAGCATCGGACATCATCATGTTCTACGATGCGCAAGGGCGCATCCTGTTCGCGTCCAACGCGCTGCAGAACATTCTGGGCCGCACGCCAGAGGAAATCGAAACCGGCAACTTCATCGCGTTCACCCATCCGGAAGACCTGGCGCAAGCGCAGGCGTTGCGCGAGAGGCTCCGGCCCGGCGAAGTCCGCGTCGCAACCTATCGAGCCCGCCATCGCGACGGCCATTATGTCTGGATGGAAAGCAATGTCCGCGGCGTGTTCGACGAAGGATCGAGCGAGCCGAAGAACGCCATCAGCGTCACGCGCGACATCACCGAACGCAAAGCGGACGAGCTGCGCATGAAGGCCGCGCAGGAGGAAGCCGAAGCCGCCAGCCGCGCCAAGTCCGCCTTCCTCGCCAGCATGAGCCACGAGCTGCGCACGCCGCTGAACGCCATCATCGGTTTCTCCGACATCATGCGCGACGAGATGTTCGGGCCGATCGGCAATGTCCGCTACAACGAATATGCCGGATTGATCCGGGATTCCGGCCAGCTTCTGCTCGACCTGATCTCCGACATTCTGGACACCGCGAAGATCGAAGCCGGCAAGATGGAATTGCATTTCGACGACATCGACCTGTCGTCCATCGTCGAGG
>JBQCJO010000126.1:0-5271 GCA_051952735.1 Rhizomicrobium sp. | reverse complement strand
GAGCACGCACGCGCTTGCCGGTCGCCGCGAAGATCGCGTTGGCGAGCGCCGGCGCGACGGGCGGAACGGGCGGCTCGCCCACGCCGCCGGCTTCCACGCCTTCGCTTTCCATCACCAGAACCTCGATCTCCGGAATGTTGGCGAGACGCAGCACCGGATAAGTATCGAAATTCGTCTGCTCCACGCGGCCGTCCTTCAAGGTGATCTGCTCGCGCAGGGACGACGACAATCCCATGATGATGCCGCCTTCGGCCTGCGCCTTGATCTGGTTCGGATTGACCGCGAGCCCCGGATCGATGGCGCAGCACACCTTGTGCAGCGTGATCTTGCTCTGCCTGTCGATCGACAGCTCGATCACATGCGCGACAGCCGTGCCCCAACTGTGCTGGTTGAAGAAGGCGAGGCCCTGATGATGACCGGCCGGTGCATTGCCCCAGTCCGCCATCAGCGCGGCCGCATTCAGCACGCGCAAGCCGCGCGCATCCTTCGCCAGCAATTGCCGACGATAGGCCAGCGGATCGAGCCCTTCGCCATGCGCGATCTCGTCCACGAGGCTTTCGATGAAAAAGATGGTGATCCCCGGATCGACCGACCGCCACGAGCCGATGGGAAATTGCAGCTTCGTGTTCTTCTGCCGCAGCACGACATCGCCATAAGGATAATTCCACGCGATGCCGCCCAGCGCCGTGTCGTTCGACGTGGCGCCGGTGTAATCCAGTGCACGGATCGTCTTGTCGTCATTCAGCACCGCGCGCAGACGGCACAGGCTGGTGGGGCGATAGACGTCGTGCGTCATGTCCTCCTCGCGCGACCAGATCAGCTTCACCGGCACGCCGCCCAGCCCGCGGCTCGCCTTGGCGGCGAGAACGCCATAGTCGGTTTCCAGCCTGCGCCCGAAACCGCCGCCGACATGGGTGAGATGCACCGTCACCGCATCTTTCGGCAGGCCGAACGTCTTCACCATCGCGTCGCGCATGTCGCCGGGCACCTGGGTGGACACCCACATCTCGCATGTGTCCTTCGTCAGATGCGCGGTCGCATTCATCGGCTCCATCGGCGAATGCGAGAGGAGCTGCACCTGATATTCCGCGTCGTAGATTTTCGCGCCGCTCGCCAGCGCCGCATTCACGGCGGCGACCGTCTTCGCCTTGTCCTTGCCGGGCAGGGTGACGACCAGCGAATCCTTCGCGCCGATATTTTTGCGCAACGCGTTCGTCACATCGTTTTGTGTCGCGACCGCATCCTTCGGCTTCGCCCATTTGATGTCGAGCGAGTCCAGGCCCTTCTTCGCGGCATGGAAGCTCGTGCCGGCGACAACGACCACATTGTCGAACGTCACGACCTGCTTCACGCCTTTCACCGCAAGCGCCGGCGCCTTGTCGACATGCACCAGTGTGCCGCCGAAATAAGGGCATTGCGCTGCCGTGGCGATCAGCATGCCCGGCACCTTCACGTCGATGCCGTAGATGGCGCTGCCGTTCACCTTCTGCGGAATGTCGAGGCGCGGGACCGGCTTGCCGATCAGCTTGCGGTCCTTGCGTTCCTTTAGTTCGACGTCGTTCGGCATCGCCATGTGAACGGCTTTGGGAACGAGCGATCCGTAGGTGCGCTTCTGTTTGCCGTCGGGGCTGTAGACGACACCGCGTTCCGCCCAACATTGATCGCGGTCCACGCCCCAATGCTGCGCGGCGGCGGCGATGAGCAGGTGCTTCGCCGTCGCGCCGGCTTTCGCGAACATGTCGAACTGGCCGTGAATGGAGCTGGAGCCGCCGGTATAGTACCCGTTGCCGTCCTTGATCATGTATTTGTCGGTCGCGGGCGCCATCTCCACGCGCACCTTGCTCCAGTCCGCGTCGAGTTCGTCGGCGACGATCTGCGCCAGGCCCGTCTGCGCACCTTGCCCGATATCGCTGGCGTTCACGCGAATGGTGGTCACGCCGTCCGGTGCGATGGCGATCCACATGTTGAGTTCTTGTACCGGCGGCGCGGTTTTGCGCGCGCGACCGGCGATGCCGAGCATCAGCCCCGCGCCCGCGGCGCTGCCGGTGATGAGGAAGATGCGGCGGGAGATCGTCATGGCAGATTGGGCTTGGTGCGAAGCTGCAACACGAAGGCGGTGACCGCGAGCGCCGCGGTGATGGCGTGGCCTATCTCCCAGCGCAGGCGATAGTCGGACCAGTTGTTCGGCAGCGTCGTTGCCGTCCACTGATTGAGCGCCGCGTTCACCGGATCGTTGAACAGGAAGAAGCTCGCCAGCATCGCGGTGTAACAGACGATGACGGCGAGATAGATGTTGCTCGCATGCCGGTCCGGCCGCGCGCGGGCGAACAGCGCGAAGGCGAGGATGAGGCAGATGATCTCGACGGGCCCGAACACAATGCCCCAGCCGCGATAGAGATTGTGCTGGATGTCGAGCCACAGCGGCCCGGCCAGCGTGAGCTTGGATGCCATCTCCAGCACATGCGCCATCGGCGCCGTGGTGGCGAGAAAGGCGAAGACGAGCGAGACGTTGCGAAGGATCATGGGAGTGCCCTGCGCCCGAGCATCGCCCGGATGCAGCGGGCGAGGCAATCAACTCGCGGTGAGGTTAACGGGTATAAGTGCTCGATTTCGCGGTTTCGATGGCGGCGCGGAAGGCAATCGGATCGGCGATATCGGGAATCTCCACGAAATCCACGCCCGAGCCTTCGATGCGCAGATGGCCGTAACCCAGCAGACGGCCCCAGAAGGTCTGCTCCACCTTCACGCCTTCGATGTTCGGCAGCGCGATCTCGTACGTCTTGAGCGAGAACAGGCCGGTCTTCTCCACGAAGCGATGCGTGGTCACGCCGATCTCGGTGGTCCACTTCTTCAGCATCATCGAAATGAAGATGACGATGCCGATGATGAAGACACCCAGGAAGATCAGCGCCAGCAGCGCCTTGAACATGTACCACCAATGGAAATGGGCGCGCATGACGAGCGTTTCGCCCTGGCCGAGCGACTGTTGGATATAGGACATGAACCCCTCCGGAGACCTGCGCACCTTATATAGGCAGCGCCCGGATTTTTCCTCCCCCGTTTACTGGGGAGGTGCTGAGCGAGCATCGCGAGCGAAGTGGAGGGGGCCGTCGCGCGGACGCCCCCTTCGGCTCACTGCGTTCGCCTCTTCCCCCGTAAACGGGGGGAAGAAAGTGCTGGCTTATTCCCGCCCGTGATCGGGCAGAAGCACTTCGCGGATGCCCTTGTGGTTGGACGACCTCTTCGGCGCGATGACTTGCGGTGGGCTAGACTGTTAGACTGCTCGGGGTGGGGAAATGAACTCAGGTAAGATCAAAAGGAAGATCGGGCTGCTCCTATCAGTGCCGCTGATCTCATTATTTTTCCTGCTCGCCTATTCCGCGCTTGACTGGCTTTTGGTTGAACGCACGGGCTGGATCGCGCTCGATAAGGACATTATCGATTTCTGGATTCCCTTTGTGGCGGCGTTCGCTCTTGCGCAAATTCTGATCGGGCCGCGCGTCTCAATGCTGAAATTCGGAAAGGGAAGTGATGCTCCCTTCTTTTATGTCTTTATCGCGACGCTTGCGATCGCTTTACCTGCGGTTCTCGGCCAATTTTATCTTCACGATGCGACCGGAACGCTCGAACGCGTCGCTGATATTGGTAGAATCGCCGACGAGCCGGGTGCGCGATATTATGCGGCCGATCGCGTTTGCTTGGATCGCGCGAATGCCTCTGTACAACCTTTCGCTCAGGCGGAAGGCCGCTCCGGGCAGAATCTCGATTTAGCTCTCTATGTTGCCGTTCCACTTTGTGAGCGAACGCGTGTCTGGATCGCGATCACATACCACAGAACGATCAGCAATCGGCTCGCCAATGCCGAAAAGCAGGAGCAGTACGCTGCATTCGTGCGCAGCTCTCAGGCGAAGTTCGATGCAGAAGGCACGCGCCGCTATGCCTATTTCGAACGTGTCCGCTCGGGTATCGATCTGCGCGAATTCAAGAAGGCAGTCGCAAAGAAATATCCGGATGAGCAGCCGATTCTGTTGATGCCGGCCAAACAAAGCTTCTATGCGCGTGCAGGAAACACGTTGGAAGCTACGCTTGGATTGCTCGTTGGCGGGTCGCTGTTATGGGCCTTCTCACTGCTTTTCGCGCGTGTCGATCATGGAACCGAGCATGCGCGAACAATGGAGCAAGAAAAGGAAGAGGGCGCGCGCGCACAAAGATTTCTTTTTATTCCGGATCGGGGAAATTGGGGTCTGCCGCTCCTGCTGGATATCAATATTCTTGTCTATCTCGCTATGGTCTTTGCCGGTCTCGGTGTGGCTTCTTTTCAAGTGGAGGATTTGATCAGTTGGGGCGGAAACTATGGCCCTTTACTCCGCGACATAGGTCTCGTTCGGCTGATAACGAGTCAGTTCGTGCATGCAGGTTTGATGCATTTGGCCAATAACATGTACGGCCTCATATTTGCGGCGATATTTCTTCTGCCGATTGCTAGGAACGGATGGCTGTTGGCGGCCTATCTGCTTTGCGGTCTGGCTGCTTCGATCGCAAGCACAGCCATGCATCAAAATACTGTGAGTGTCGGCGCATCAGGCGCGATTTTTGGGCTATACGGAATTCTTCTTGCACTTGCGGTTCTTGGCGATGGAAGGCTGGTCGATACCCGTAAAGCTATCTTTATCAATGCCGGGATTTTTGTCGGACTTAATCTTCTGATTGGTGCGGCCACACCCATGATCGATAACGCTGCGCATGTTGGCGGGTTGCTGTGCGGCCTGGTGCTTGGGCTTCTCGCTTTTCTGACAGGAATTCCGAAAACAGAAGCCTGATTACTCCCGCCCGTGATCCGGCAGCAGCACTTCACGGATGCCCTTGTGGTTGGGCTTGGAGACGACGCCTTCGGCTTCCATCCGTTCGATGACGCGCGCCGCGCGATTGTAGCCGATCTCGAGACGGCGCTGGATGTAGGAGATGGTCGCCTTGCGATCGCGCGCGACGACAGCGAGCGCCTTGTCATAGGTGTCGTCGCCCGATGACGAGTTGCCGCCCATCATGTTGTACGGGTCCTCCATGTCCTCGTCGGGTTCTTCGGTGACCTCGTCGAGATAGTCCGGCGTGCCCTGCGATTTGAGGAACTTCACCACGTCTTCGACTTCGTGATCGGTCACGAACGGGCCGTGGATGCGGCGGATGCGCCCGCCCGTCATCATGTGCAGCATGTCGCCCTGACCGAGAAGCTGTTCGGCGCCTTGTTCGCCGAGGATGGTGCGGCTGTCGATC
>JBQCJO010000125.1:0-2868 GCA_051952735.1 Rhizomicrobium sp. | reverse complement strand
TGGCGTCGAGCCGGTACCCATTGTGCCTTTTTCACAATGGGTCTCGGGTCTCGCTGCGTTTGCCTGGTATGAAAGTTATTATTTTCGGATAAATACGAAAATGCACAAACAACTCTAGCTCCACCCTCGCCCTGACCGCGCGTGGCGGCGAAGGTAGAGGGAGGGGGGCGGTACCCCCATCAATTCGCAATTCAACTCCCAGCCGTTGATCCACGCACTCCACAGCTTGTGAAACGCGCAAAAAACAAACGGCGCGCGAAACTTGTTCGCGCAAAGCGCAATCGGGTTTGGGATTCTTAGACCAGCACGGCGCGCGCGGTGCGCAAGCGGCCTTTGAGCTGCAGCAGTTCGGCCAGCAGGATCTCGAGCTGCGTCCGCTGCTCTTCATCGAGTTGCGGACGAGCATCCGCCGCCTGTCCGTCTTCATCCGGCGCATGGGCGCGTGCGAGATCAGCCATGATCGCGCGGGCGTGCGTTGCCTCTTCCGCCCAGACTTCGGCGGCATCCTCCGCCAGCGGCCGCGCCGTGTCGCGCGCATACACCGCTTCACCCCGGCCGATCTCGGCCACATGGCGGAAGCCGCGTTCGCGCAGCACTTTCTGCACGCCCTTGATGGTGAACCCGTCGGCATACAGCAGCGAGCGAATACCGCGCAGGAGATCGACGTCTTCCGGGCGATAGTAGCGGCGCCCACCGGCGCGCTTGATCGGTTTCACCTGCGCGAAACGCGTTTCCCAGAAGCGCAAAACATGCTGCGGCACATCCAGATCGCAAGCGACTTCGCTGATCGTGCGAAATGCTTCCGCGGATTTGCCCCCCGGCGCAGGAAGTCCTGCGGGAATGGCACTCATTCTTCCGCCTCGAACACTGGCGTCTGGCCGTTGATGATCGCCTTCAGCACATGGCTGGGACGGAAGACGAGAACGCGGCGCGGCGCGATCGGCACTTCGTCGCCGGTCTTGGGATTGCGGCCCATGCGCTGCGATTTCTGGCGCACCGCGAATGTTCCGAAAGAAGACAATTTCACCGTCTCGCCTTTGGCGAGCGCGACGCAGACTTCTTCGAGCATGTCCTCGACCATTTGCGCGGACTCGTTGCGCGACAAGCCGACGGCCTGGAACACGGCCTCGGTGAGATCTGCACGGGTGAGCGTATTGGTCGTCATGAAGGCCCCGACTCTGTCATTGCCTGGTCACAAGCTAGGAGGAGCCGGATTAGCCGTCAACATCAAAGGGATAGACGGGTTCCTTCAGGTTCCGCCCTACCAGCGGACAAGCCCGGCGCCCCAGGTCAAGCCGCCACCCATGGCTTCCATGAGAACCAGATCGCCCTTTTTGATCCGCCCATCGCCCACGGCCACGGCCAACGCCAGGGGGACCGAGGCGGCAGAGGTATTGCCGTGCTCGGCAATGGTGGAAATGAAGCGCTCGCCGGGCAGGTGCAGGCGGCGGGCGGTGCCGTCCAGAATGCGCTGGTTGGCCTGATGGGGCACGAACCAGTCGATGTCGGCCACGTCCACGCCGGCCTCCTTCGCAGAGGCGAGAATCGAATCGGCGATGTTGATGACCGCGTGCTTGAACACCTCTTTGCCCTGCATCCGCAGGAAGCCCGTGGTGCCGGTCGTGGAAGGGCCGCCATCGACATAGAGCAGATCGTGCAGCCGGCCGTCGGAATAGAGTTTGGTGTTGAGCACGCCGCGATCCTGCGGGCCGCCGGCACCTTCGCTCGCGCGCAGCACGATCGCGCCCGCGCCATCGCCGAACAGCACGCAGGTGGTGCGATCGTGCCAGTCCATGAGACGCGACATCGTCTCCGCGCCGATCAGCAGAACTGTTTTCGCCTGCCCGGCCTTGATGAAATTGTCCGCAACCGAAAGGCCGTAGATGAATCCGGAGCACACGGCCTGCACATCGAACGCGGCGCCGCGCGTCATGCCCAGGCGCGCCTGAATCTTGGTGGCAACCGACGGGAATGTCTCGTCGGGCGTGGTGGTGGCCACGATCACCAGATCGATCTCGTCAACGCCGACGTTCGCATTCTTCAGCGCGGCCTGTGCGGCATGGAATGCCAGATCGGATGTCGTCTCGCCTTTTTCGGCGACATGGCGGCGCTCGATGCCGGTGCGCGTGCGAATCCACTCGTCGCTTGTATCGACCATCCTGGCGAGTTCGGCATTGGAGAGAACCTTGGCCGGGAGAAACGCACCGCAGCCGAGAATTTGGGACCGGACTACGCTCACGAGGCGCCAACTCCGGACGCGACAGCCGGCGCCGGCGGCGTCAGATGCGCGCGGTCGGCAACGATCTTCGCAATCACGTCCGCTCTCACCATGTCGATCGCCATATCCAATGCGCTGGCGAAACCTAGCGCATCTGTGCCGCCATGACTTTTCACAACGATGCCATTGAGGCCGAGGAAGACGCCGCCATTCGACGCACGCGGATCAAGCTTGCGGCGCAGCGCATTGAGCGCGCCCGATGCGAACACCGCGCCGATCTTTCCGAACAGCGAACGGGTCAGTGCATTGCGCAGGAAGCTGATGACGAGTTTCGCCGCGCCTTCCGCCGTCTTCAGCGCGACGTTGCCGGTGAAACCGTCGGTCACGACGACATCGACGGTGCCCGCCGAAATATCGTCGCCTTCGACGAAGCCGTGGAATTCGATGGGAAGTCCGGCGGTGCGCAAGATCTGCGCCGCTTCGCGAACGTCTTCGTGGCCCTTCTGGTCTTCTTCGCCGACGTTGAGAACGCCAAGGGTCGGCTTTTCAAGGCCAAGCACCGCGCGCGCGAACGCCTGCCCCATGACGGCGAAATCGACGAGCTGGTCGGCATCGGCGGAGATGTTGGCGCCGACATCGAGAACCACGCT
>JBQCJO010000124.1:0-6303 GCA_051952735.1 Rhizomicrobium sp. | reverse complement strand
GGCCCATGCCTGGACATGATCCGCTACGCCGCGAACATCTTCGCCATGGAAGCGAACGCGGCGAAGGACAATCCGCTGGTGTTCGACGGCGGCGACGTTCTCTCCGGCGGCAACTTCCATGCCGAGCCTGTCGCCATCGCAGCGGATGCGCTGGCCATCGCCATCTCCGAGATCGGCGCGCTGGCCGAGCGGCGCATCGCGCTTCTCATCGACTCATCGCTGTCGGGCTTGCCGCCCTTCCTCACCGCCGACAGCGGCGTGAATTCCGGCTTCATGATCGCGCATGTCACGGCGGCGGCGCTGGCGTCGGAGAACAAGTCGCTCGCACACCCCGCGTCGGTGGACTCCCTGCCCACCTCCGCCAATCAGGAAGACTTCGTGTCGATGGCCACCTTCGGCGCGCGCCGTCTTACGCAGATGAACATGAACACCGCCAACATCCTCGCGGTGGAATTGCTCGCGGCGGCGGAGGGCGTGGAGTTTCATCGTCCGCTGCAAAGTTCGCCCTTGCTGGAATCCGCGCATGCCGCTATCCGCAAAGGCAGCCCGCGCTTCGACAAGGACCGCTTCTTCGCGCCCTCCATCGCCGCGACACAAGAACTCGTTTCAGCGCGCGGTTTTGAAACATTGTTGAAGCCGGCGCTCCGTCTTCCCTCCGTGGACTGAATATTCGCCGTAAAGAAAGGCAATTGCCCGTCACGCGTGCAGAAATTTCGGCGCGATAGCGCACCGACTCCGGCGTTGGTTAACGCTTTAGGAAAGCTTTGACTTGAATACTGCCCCGCCTCGCTGCCGGCGCCGCTAACGCGTTGACAGCACAGGCAGACTCAAAGGACCGTCGCGCCGCTTTCGGATCGCGAGGGCTGGTCCAGGGGCGGGGGACGACGGCGGCATGTGGCCTTACGCGATACGGCGGGTGCTGGGCGCAATTCCGACGCTGTTCATCATCATTGCCCTGACCTTCTTCATGATGCACATCGCGCCGGGTGGCCCGTTCGATGCGCAACGCCATCTGCCGCCGGAGATCGAGCACAACATCCGCGCGGCTTATAATCTCGACAAGCCGGTGTGGGAGCAGTTCGCCATCTATGTCGGCCGCCTGTTTCACGGCGATCTCGGCCCATCCTTCAAGAACCACGATTTCACGGTGAGCCAGCTTATAGAGGTGGGGCTGCCCGTCAGCGCGCGTCTCGGCCTTTCGGCAATCATCCTCGCCATCGTGCTGGGCATCTCGCTCGGCACCGTCGCCGCGCTCAACCAGAACAAGGGGACGGACTATGGCGTGATGGGTCTTGCCATGATCGGCATCACCATCCCGACCTTCGTCACCGCGCCGGTGCTGGCGCTGATCTTCGGCATCTATGGTCTGCATTTCTTCGGTTATAGTTTCTTCCTTCCCGCCGGCGGCTGGAATGGCGGCGCGCTCGCCAACATGATCCTGCCGGTCACGGTGCTTGCGCTGCCGCAGATCGCGATCATCTCGCGGCTGGTGCGCGGCAGCATGGTGGAAGTGCTGCATTCCAACTATGTGCGCACGGCCCGCGCGAAGGGCCTGCCCAGCCACATCGTCATCTTCCGTCATGCTTTGCGCGCGGCGCTGCTGCCGGTGGTGAGTTATCTCGGCCCCGCGATTGCGGGGCTTCTGACGGGTTCGCTGATCGTGGAGACGATCTTCGGCATTCCCGGCATCGGCCGCTATTTCGTGGAAGGCGCGATCAACCGCGACTACACGCTCGTGATGGGCGTCGTCATCTGCTACGCGGCGTTCGTCATCCTGCTCAACCTGATCGCGGACATTCTTTACGCCCTGCTCGACCCGCGCGTGAGGTTCGCCTGATGAGCGCGCCCGGTCTCGCCACCCGCAACACCGAAACCATCGAGCGCGCGCTCGATGTCGAAGGCCGCAGCCTTTGGACGGACGCGCGCCGCAGGCTGGTGAAGAACCGGGCCGCGCTGGCCAGCATCGTCGTGCTCACGCTCATCGCGCTGGCGGCGATCTTCGTGCCCTTCTTCTGGCCCTACGGCTATGCCGATATCGACTACGGCAACATCGCCTGCGCGCCGGACTGGTGGCCGGGCGGCGACGCCGCCTGTTTTGCCGGCGGCTTGCACATCTTCGGCATGGACCAGAACGGACGCGATCTTTTCATCCGCGTGCTTTATGGCGCGCGCGTCTCGCTGTCGGTCGGCGTGGTCGCCACGCTGGTCAGCCTTCTCATCGGCGTCACCTATGGCGCCGTGGCGGGTTTTGTCGGCGGGCGCGTGGACGAGTTGATGATGCGGCTGGTGGACGTTCTCTATTCCCTGCCCTTCATCTTCTTCGTCATCATCCTAATGGTGGTGTTCAACCAGAACTTCTTCCTGCTCTTCGTCGCCATCGGCGCGGTGGAGTGGCTCACCATGGCGCGGATCGTGCGCGGCCAGACTCTGTCCATCAAGCAGAAGGAATTCATCGAAGCCGCGCACGCTGCGGGCGTCGGCACCTTCGCCAACATCCGCCGCCACGTCATTCCGAACGTGCTGGGCCCGGTCGTCGTCTATGTGACGCTGACGATCCCCACCGTCATTCTCGCGGAAAGCTTCCTCTCCTTCCTCGGCCTCGGCATCCAGGATCCGCTCACGTCGTGGGGTGTTCTCATCGCCGACGGCAAGGATCACATGGAAACGGCGCCGTGGATGCTGATCTTCCCGGCGCTGTTCATGGCGGTGACGCTGTTCTGCTTCAACTTCATCGGCGACGGATTGCGCGACGCCCTCGATCCGAAGGACCGTTGATATGGGCGCGCCGATTTTCCAGATCCGCGATCTCAACGTCGTGTTCGACACCCACGATCACGAAGTGCATGCGGTCCAGAATCTCAGCTTCGACATCAACGAAGGCGAATGCGTCGGCGTTGTGGGCGAATCCGGCTCGGGCAAGAGCCAGCTTTTCCTCGGTGCGTTGGGGCTTCTCACATCCAACGGCCGCGCCACCGGCAGCGTGAAATATCGCGGCAAGGAATTGCTCGGCCTGTCGCAGAAGCAGCTTAACAAGGTGCGTGGCTCCAAGATCACCATGATCTTCCAGGACCCGCTGACCTCGCTGACGCCCCATATGACGATCGGCGCGCAGATGATGGAAGCGCTGCGCACGCACCAGCACGTTCCGTATGCCGAAGCGCAGAAGCGATGCCTGGAAATCCTCGATCTCGTGCGCATCCCCGAAGCGCGCAACCGCATGGGGCAATATCCGCACGAACTGTCCGGCGGCATGCGCCAGCGCGTGATGATCGCCATGGCCACGGTCTGCGCGCCCGATCTGCTGATCGCGGACGAACCGACCACCGCGCTCGACGTGACGGTGCAGGCGCAGATCCTGGAGATCATGCGCGATCTCAAGAAGGAATTGAAAACCGCGATCGTGCTCATCAGCCACGACATGGGCGTGATCGCCGGCATGGCGGACAAGGTGCAGGTGATGCGCCTGGGTGAAGTCGTCGAAAGCGGCACCACCGAAGACCTGTTCTATGCGCCCAAGCACGACTACACCAAGGCGCTGCTCGACGCGATGCCGCGCATCGATCGTCCGGTGCGCGACGGTCATGCCATGCTGCAGCCGCTATCCACGATCGGCGCGGAAAAGCGCTTGCTCGATGTCGATGACCTGAAAGTCTATTTCCCGATCAAGACCGGCGGCTTCTTCATTTCGCAGACGAAGCCTTTGCGGGCCGTGGACGGCGTCAGCTTCTCGCTGCGTCAGGGCGAAACGCTGGGCATCGTTGGCGAATCCGGCTGCGGAAAATCCACGCTGGCGCGCGCGGTGATGAAACTCATCGCCAAGACCGACGGCACCGTGGTCTGGAGCGGCCGCGATCTGGGCGATCTTGCCAGCGAAGAGGTCCGCGCGCTGCGCAAGGAATTCCAGATCGTCTTCCAGGATCCGCTCGCCAGCCTCGATCCGCGCATGACCATCGGCGAATCCATCGCCGAACCGCTCGTCACGTTGCGGCCGGAGCTTTCGCGCGCGCAGGTGCAGGAAGAAGTTCGCACCATGATGGGCCGCGTCGGCCTGGATCCGAACTGGATCAACCGCTACCCGCATGAATTCTCCGGCGGACAGAACCAGCGCGTCGGCATCGCCCGCGCCATGATCCTGAAGCCCAAGCTCATCGTCTGCGACGAAGCGGTGAGCGCGCTGGACGTCTCGATCCAGTCGCAGATCGTGGACCTCATCCTCAATCTGCAGGCCGAGTTCGGCATGTCGATGATCTTCATCAGCCACGATCTTTCGGTCGTGCGCCAGGTGGCGCATCGCGTGATGGTGCTCTATCTGGGCCGCATCGTGGAGCTGGCTGACCGCAACTCGATCTACGAAGACCCGCGCCACCCCTATACGCGCGCGTTGATCGCCGCCGTGCCCGTGCCCGATCCCAAAGCCGAACGCGGCAAATCGCATGTGACGCTGGCCGGCGATCTGCCGTCGCCGCTCGACAGCCGCGCGCAGCTCATGTTCCTCAAATCGAAGATGATCGACGACCCGGACGCGGAGCAGTACCGCCCCAAGCTGATCGAAGTCGCGACCGGCCATTTCGTCGCCGAGCACGACGCGGCATAGCCATCACTTCACGCGCGTGACCTTGTAAACGTGATTGCCGTCGTTGATGTGCATGTTGTAGCTGCCCATCATCCCGCGCTCGATCATGACGGTATTGCTGCCGCCCTTGCTGAAATGGGCCACATCCGAATCGATCTGTTTCCAAACCTGCCCGTTGTCGAGGAACACGATGAACCTGCCGAACGGGTTGATGGAATAATCCGTCACCGCCGCGGTGATGCTCTCGATTGCCTTCGGTTGCTCAGGCTGCGCAGCGCCCTCCGCGGCAGGCGCTTCCTTGGCGGCGAGCTTGTCCGCGCCGAACTGGCCGGGCGTGGTCTGCACCGCGGGCGGCGTGCCGTTGCTTCCGAACAAGCCGTCGAGATTGAACCCGAACCAGGACTTCTGCTCTTCCTCCGTCGGCGGATGGGAGAGCGCCTCCGGCGGCCGGTTCAGTGCGTCGCGCAGGCGCGGCGCCACGGCGTCGTAGCAATCCAGACGCGCCTTGTTGTCGGTCAGCGTGGCGCATTTGCCCATCGCTTCCAGAACGTCATCGCGCGGGCCCGCCAGTGCCAGGCCGGATGCAACCGTCAGAAGACCGGCGGTGGTTACCGCGATAGCGCGCATTTTCATTACTCGTTTACTCCCGTGTGGCTAAATGGCACCGGCAAAACAGTCGGGCGGGGCGGCTGCGCTGCAATCATAGGCTGCCGCACCGCGCTACGCGAGAGGCGTCCCGTTAAAGGGGCGCAAGGAGGCAACATGGCACAGACCCGTTCCGGGTTCAGCCGGCGCGCCCTTTTGGGCGGCGGTGCTGTCGTGGCCGTTGTCGGCGGCGCGGCTTTCTCGCTCGGCGGCGGCGACAAGCGCCACACCAATTTCGACAACAAGACCTTCAATCGCGGCAACGGTGCCGAGCCCGATTCGCTCGATCCCCAGAAGATTCAGCTTTCCTGGGAGAACAACATCGTCGGCGACATGTTCATGGGCCTCATGACGGAGGACGCGAACGGCAAGCCGACATTCGGCGCCGCCGTGAGCATGGATGAAAGCGCGGACGGTCTCACCTACACGTTCAAGATCCGCGATCACAAATGGTCCGACGGGCAACCCGTCACCGCCGACGACTTCGTGTTTTCCTTCCAGCGCATTCTCAATCCCAAGACCGCGGCGCCGTATGCCTCGCTGCTCTATCCGATCAAGAACGCGCAGGCCGTGAATGGCGGAAAGATGCCGCCGGCGGCCGTCGGCGTGCACGCGATCGACAGCCACACGCTGGAGATGACGTTCGAGTACCAGGTGCCGTATCTGCGCCAGCTCCTCACGCACTACACGACTTTCCCGGTGCCGAAGCACGTCATCGAGAAGCATGGCGACCAGTGGCTGCAGCCCGCGAACATCGCGACGAACGGTGCCTACACGCTCAAGGAATGGGTTCCGAACGATCACATCACGACCGTGAAGAACAAGAATTTCTACGACGCGCACAACGTGCACATCGAGACCGTCAATTTCTACCCGTCTTCGGACTACGCGTCCTCCCTGAAGCGTTTCCGCGCCGGCGAATTCGACGTCATGTTCGGCGTGCCGCCCTCCGAGATCGGCTGGTTGCGCGAGAACCTGCCCGGCTATCTGCACGTCGCGCCTTTCGTCGCTCTCAACTACATCCAGTTCAACTTCACCAAGCCGCCGTTCAACGATCTGCGCGTGCGCAAGGCCATATCGATGGC
>JBQCJO010000123.1:0-6330 GCA_051952735.1 Rhizomicrobium sp. | reverse complement strand
CGATGTGCTTGACGATGGCGAGGCCCAGCCCCGTCCCGCCCCGTTCCCGGCTGCGCTTCACATCCACCCGATAGAATCGCTCGGTCAGCCGCGGGATCGCTTCGCGCGGAATGCCTTCGCCATCATCGCGCACCGCGACCGAAACCATTGCGGGCGGACCGTGACGGCCCGGAACCGAGAGAGCACTCACGCCGACGCCGATTCGAACATGGCCGCCGGCTTTTCCGTATTTGATCGCGTTCTGAATCAGATTCTGAAAAAGCTGGATGAGTTCATCGCGATCGCCCGTGACCGGAGGGATGTTGTCGGAGTTCTCGACGGTGATCGCCACATTGTCGGCCTCGGCCAGCGGCGCGAGCGCGGCGGCGGCGTCGCGCACGACGCCGACGACATCCACGTCGCCGCTTGGTGGAACATGCTCGTTCAACTCAATGCGCGTGAGCGACAGAAGGTCGTTGATGAGACGACGCATGCGGCTGGCTTCGTCGCTCATGATGCCGAGGAACTTCTCGCGCGCCTCGGGATCGTCTTTCGCGTGGCCGCGCAGCGTATCGATGAAGCCGGACACGGCGGCGAGCGGAGTGCGCAATTCGTGGCTGGCATTGGCGATGAAATCCGCCCGCGATTCCTCCGCGCGCTTCGCGGCCGTCAGATCGTGCAGCAACAGAGCCGTCAATCTGGGCTCGTGCACGGTGCGTGAAACATAAGCCTGGTAGTGCCGCTCCACAGGCACATGCTGCATGAATTCGAACGATGCAGGCTCGCCCGTCCCCGTGGCACGCAACACGGCTTCAAGTACCGCCGGTATCCGCAGCACAGCGGAGACGTGCTTGCGCTCGCTGTCCACGCCGATCAGCGCGCGCATCGCCTTGTTCGCGAGTCTCACGCGACCGGATGTCTCCACAAGCAGGAGAGGATCGGGCAATTCCTCCAGCACTTCACGCGCGATCGGCGTTAGCTCGCCAGAATCCGCCGCTGATGCGGGATTGCTAAAACCCGAGATTCGATCACGGAAGGCGTAAGCCCCAAGGATCAAAGCAACGATCAGGCCTTCCGCGATTTTCAGTCCGACAGTGCCGCCGTAAAACAAAAGCACTGCGCCCGCGGCCAGACCCATGGCCGCGAAGGCGAGATTCTTTCCGATCGAAGAAAAGAAATTCAAGAATGCATCCTGGCGAAATCGGGCTTCGCTATATACAGAATTCTGCGGCTGCACGCGCCCGTCGTCAAAAGTTCACGATTACCGTGATGGTATCGGCGTAAGGCCCGGGCGCCGGATGTTGGCCGGGGTCCGCCGCGCCATAGACGGTATAGCTCGTCGCACCGAGCGTGATGAGGCCGGTCAGATCCTGCGTTACGGTGGCGCCCGTGCCGTCGCCCCAAACCGTCATGTGCGCGGCGTCAGCATAAAGATTGTAGTTCAATACATCGCTACCGTTGCGCAATGTCCGCTGCGTGTAGCTGCCGCTCCCCACCGAGAGCGACACGCTGAACGCGGGCAATATGCCCACACCGCACTGAATGGTCACATTGCCCGTGCTGGGCGTGGGGTCGGGAGCGCCTGGATCGTAAACGCCGAAATCGAGTGTGGTCGTGGTCACGCCGAAGGAGGTGCAGATCGCCTGCGCCGGCAACGGCAATGCAAACAACAGCGCGGCAGCCAGCCCTTCAATGCGCATAAGCGAGCTCACTGCTGCAAACAAAGGGCCCGGCGCGGCCGATGCGCCCCGCCACGGCGCGGGGTGGAACGATGCGAACCTCGCAATGACCGTTGCCGGTTTCGACGGTCGCATCCAGCGGATGGTTCAGTGCCCCGAAGAAAACTTCGCCGTCGCGGCCGACGATCCGGGAAGGCTTCAGCGTCCGCGCGCGAACCAGCGCGCCAACCGGTGGAAAGGCGCCATTGCCGAGACGGATTACGGCAACAAAGGAGTGCTCTGCGGCAGGCGCCAGATTGACGATCACGCCGGCGCCGCGTGGGGGAACGACAATCCGGCTCGCCACGGCGATATCGGCGTCGATGGGATAATCGCGCGGGTCCACGCCGATGCGATTGGGCGCATAGGGATTGAGATCGGTGAGGAGTGCATTTCCATCGGCACCGGAACGCGCCACGACGCGGTTCTCGCGCAGAACGCGCACGCCGGGAGCGCCCGCTTTCACCAACGCGACAGCACCATCCGGTGTGCGTGCCGCGTAGAGCGCATCGCCAAGCAGCACCAATCCGCCGGATGCGTTGATGCGCAGCGCTGCATGTCCGCTCGCAAGAGCGGCGGCACCATCGAGCTCACCATAATCACCGATCCACGTTGCGTCCGCTTCTGCGCGCTGTGACGGCAAGGTTCCCGCGCGGAAACGATAACCGAATCCGCCATCGGGGTTGACCGGCTTGTCATAAGTCGCCTGGGCACTCTGCCCATCCGTGCCCGATGATGCCGATCCCGACAGGATCGCGCCGTTCAGCGGCATGCTGAAAAACATCTGTCCAGCCCAGTTACGGCCGGAGAAATCCCGAAAGCCGGTCAGCCCCAGGAAAAGCCCGTTGCCGAAAGACAGGGAATAGGAGGCCGTCGCCAGATCGTCGTCCGGCGCGCCGCGCACGCGGCTTCCGATCCAGCTGAAGGAGAGCGTGCCGCTCTGCCGCAACGATGCGCTGACGCCGGCCTGATAGCGAAGCTTCGGAAACACATCGCCGGCGAGCGATGCCAGATCCGCGAAGCGCCCGGTGGCCGCGGCAATGTCGCCGAAGAATGAAAGCGCGCCGGCTCGGGCCGATAAATTCGCCGACGCCATTGCGCCGCGATAGCCATCGTGACGGCTGATCGCACCATCCACCGAGAATGCGCCGAAGCTTCCGATGCTGGACGCAACGCCGCCGCTCATCAGCGCGAGTGTTTGCGCGAATTCACCGTGCAACTCGGCTGTGAAGTCGCCAAGTCCTTTGCGCCATGTCGCGCTGACAAGGGGCGTCGCGTAATCCGCGCTCGAAATCCCATAATCGCGGCGGACAAATCCCGCATCAAACGAATAGCTCGACAGGCCGTCCGCGAGAAGGCTGGGATCGGTGTAGAGCGAGATCGTTTGCGTGGTCTCGCGGCCCAGAACATCGCGAACCACCACGGTGGCGGCGCCACCGCCAGTCATGATGGGAAGGTTGTCGAGCGCGAACGGACCTTCCCTCACCGCGCCGTCGAACACCCGGCTCGCACCGACAAATACATCGACCGTGGATGGCACTGCGGCCAGGCCGAAGAATTGCGGCAATGGAAATGTCACGCGATCCGGCTGCTGTGAAAAATCCGTCGCGATCTCGATGCCGCCAAAACGGACGCTGCGCGCCCATCTCGGCACGCCGGTGACGGCATCGCCGAGGATCAGGCGGCGCGGCGCAGACGGCGTGTCGAACTCCAACGCCGTGTCGAGCCGCGCGCTGCGCGCGGAAAGACCGGCCGTCGCGAAGCCCGTCATCGTCAGACGGGCATTGTCCTGAAACAGCGTGAGCGCCAGCGCGGCGCCGGCCGACGCCGTATTGCGCGGGTGCGCGACATCGCTGGCCGACGCAGACAAGCTGTAGCGCAACATCGCTCCCCGATTTGCCGGCGTAACCTCTTCCGCGATCGAGGGCCTCAAATCCATCGACGTTTGCGAAAGACGCGATGGCGCGAGCGTGAGCAGGAGACGCTGATCCGCCACATCTTCCTCCGCTCGGATGGTGGTATGCGCGCCAAGCCGTTGTGTGCCTTCGCGCGGAACGGCGAGCCCGGCATCGGCAAGATCAGCGTTGGATATTTCCAGCGTCCCTTCCTTTTCCATCACGCGTGCCACGACATGGGTGTTGCGGCCGTTCAGCCAGATTTCGAGAAGCAGCGGATTGGCGTGCGCTGCGCTTCCCATGAGAAGCGGCAAGATCAGCAAGAGCTTCCTGCGCATCTCACCGTTGCACGGCAATGTCAGCATCGAGTGGCGTGCCGCTGCGCTCATCGCGCGCAGAGACGCGAAGCGAAGCCGCATCGGCGAGCGGCACCTTCCAGACATGTTGTGCGCCGGGCAGTATATAAATGAGGCCGCAGGGTATGGGTGACGACGCAGATCCATCCCGCGCCAAAGAGATCGCTGTGATCTTAAGTGCGGCACCTCCATCGTTGTGCAGTGAGAGCGCGATCTCGCCGCCGCGCGCGACGGCGAACCATCGCGCATCGGCTCGAACCGGGGTGGAAGCGACGAATACGGGAATGCTGAACTGCAGAAGAACATTCACCGCCGAACCCACGCCCGTGCGATCCGGCAACTCGCTCACCACAAGCCGGTAATCGGCTTCTGGCTGTTGCGCGCCATCCGCGATCACGCGGACGATCTGCCGTTCATGCGGCGCGATGCGCAGAAAGGGCGGGCTGGCGATCAACGTCCCGCTTTGCGCCAGCGCATTCGCGTTGCCGCTTTGCGTCCAGTCCATCGGCTGCAACTGAAGCGTGACGGCACGCGCGCCGTTGTTGGCGATGTAGAACAGCCCGGCTTTCCCAGGTTGAAGATCGAGAGTCGTCGGTGCGATCTCGATGGTGCCTGCGGAAGCCGCGGCGGATTGCGTCAGAACGGTGAGCGCGGCGGCAAGCCTTTTCGCCGGGCGGCGCATCAGTAAGTCACCGTGACAGTGATGTGATCGCTATAAGGCGCTGCGGGAACGTATTGTCCTGCGGGCAAGCGGCCGAACACCGTTGCGGGCTGCGCCGTACCGTCGCCCGTTCCGCTCACCGTTGCCGTGGAGCTCGTGCCATCGCCCCACGCGGTTGTGAAAGCTGCGGAGGTATAGAGACCGTAGGACAAGCTGTGCGCGTTGCCGTCGCTCATCGCCCGCGCGGTGACATCTTGCGCGACCGATCCGCCATCGAGGGCGATGGCGTAGTTCGTGCCGTTGGTGCAGGTGACGTCGATCGTCGTGTCGGCGGTGGTGTCTGTGCCCGCCGTCGCCGCGTAGTTGCCGAAGTCCAGATCGGAAGCGGTGACCTGGCACGATGCGAGGACCGTCGCGGTCACGGTGAAGGTGGTTGTGGTCTGCGCGGCGAACGCCGGATGGGCAAAGCCCAACAGCGCAGCGATCAGCCCAATGAGGCTGGCAAGACTGGAATTGATTCGGCAAATCGGCATGGCAAATACTACTATAAGTTGTATAAAATTCTGCCTGCCCCTGCTTAAAGCTGTATTACCCCGCGGAAAAACAAAGCAAAAACAAGCCTGTTTGATTTGACGGGCGCGCTGCACATACCCCACATTCGAAACCGGCGCCGCCAATTCTGCGAAGGGTATCGGCTGGGGATGAGTGAAAACGCGGCGGCGAAAGCCGAAATGGAAAGCACGCGGACCAAGGTCTTCTACGGGCTCGGCTCCATCGCCTTCGGCGTGAAGGACAACGGTTTCCAGACCATTCTTTTGCCCTTCTACAATCTGGTGCTGCATATCCCGGCCCAGCTCGTGGGCCTCGCCATCGCCATCGCCTTCGTGTTCGACGCGTTTCTCGATCCCATCGTAGGCCAGGTTTCCGACAATCTGCACACGCGCTGGGGACGCCGGCATCCGTTGATGTATGCCGCGGCCCTGCCGGTGGCGGTGTCCTACCTGCTGCTCTGGAATCCGCCGCACTGGTCCACTGGCGCGATGATGGCCTATCTCGTCGTCGTCGCCGTGATCGTGCGCACCTTCATCACCTTCTTCGAGATTCCGAATTCCGCGCTCGTCGCCGAACTCACCAACGACTACGACCAGCGCACATCATTTCTGAGCTTCCGCATCTTCTTCGGCTGGTATGGCGGGCTCGGCATGCTGGTGCTGGCGCTGTTCGTGTTCCTGGTGCCGACAAAAGAACAACCCATCGGCCAGCTCAACGAAGCCGGTTACGGACATTACGGCCTGTGGTCGGCCATCGTGATGTTCGCCGCGATCATCATCTCATCGCTCGGGACACACAAATTCATTCCCTATCTGCGCAAGCCCGAAGAGCGGAAAATGAGCTTGCGGGAATACGCCCGCGAGATGCTGGCGACGCTGAACAATCGCGCCTTCCTGATCCTGATGCTCTCGATCATGATCCTGAGCCTCGCCACGGGCCTCGTCTTTGCGCTGAACTATTACATCTCGTCGTTCTTCTGGCTGCTCAGCACCAAGGAGATCGGCCTGTTGATGCTGGCCGGCTTCGTCACCGTGTTCTTCGCTTTCTTCATCGGCCCCCTCGCCTCGCGCATTTTCGGCAAGGTGAAAGGCGCCATCCTTTTGTTCTGTATCGGTTACGTCATCAGCATCACGCCGCTGGTGCTGGGCCTGATGGGCATTGTCTTCCAT
>JBQCJO010000122.1:0-8656 GCA_051952735.1 Rhizomicrobium sp. | reverse complement strand
GTATTTCTTCCAGTCCCCTTCCGGCGTCGCGGGACCGCTATGGCCGAGCAAATCCCCGAAGCGGCGGTTCTGAAAAACGCTGCGTTCGCTTTGAAGATCGTAAACATAAATGATCGCGGGCGCGGCTTCGAGAATGCGGTGTGCGAGGCCCGCATCGGAAAGCGCATTCGCAGAACGATCGATCTGTTTGGCCAACTGGCCTTCCGAAACGAATGTCAATTCAACCAGCCCTGTTTCCGTTCAAGGCCGTGGCGCCCACGCGCGCATGGATACGTTCCCAATGGCGCGATCGCGCCCCAGCACTGGAACATAGTGTCGGGCTTTCCGTGGAACATGTCCAGCGGGACGGGTGGTTACTGCTTTGTTGCAACTTACGGGAAGCTTTCGCCAATTGTGCGGTATGGGACAAAGACGCCCAGGAACCACCATGTTTTCGGCCCGTTGTTCCAAGCAACGGCTGCAGGCTCCTAATAATAATGAAAATCGCGCAAATCGCTCCGCTGGTGGAAAGTGTTCCTCCCAAGCTCTATGGCGGCACCGAACGTGTCGTGTCCTGGCTGACGGAAGAGCTGGTGCGCCAAGGCCATGACGTGACGCTGTTCGCGAGCGGTGACTCCATCACCAATGCGGAGCTCGATCCTGTCGTACCGCGCGCCTTGCGGCTCGACGGGCAGATGCACAATTCGGTCTGGTATAACCTGTTCATGCTCGAGCGTGTCGCCGCGCGCGCCCACGATTTCGACATGCTGCATTTCCATATCGATTTTTTCCAGTTTCCGGTTTTCCGCGACATCACCCACCGCACGCTGACGACGCTGCATGGCCGCCTCGATCTGCCGGAGATCCAGCCGCTCTATCGCGTGTTCAACCGCGCGCCGCTTGTGTCGATCTCCAACAGCCAGCGCACGCCGATGCCGCCAGTGAACTGGCGCGGCACGGTCTATCATGGCCTGCCATCCGATCAGTTCCACATCGTCGAGAAGCCGCGGGATTATCTCGCCTTCCTCGGCCGCATTTCGCCCGAGAAGAACCCGATCGCGGCAATCGAGATCGCGGAACGCGCCGGGATGCCGCTCAAGATCGCCGCGAAAGTCGATGCGGTGGACAAGGAATATTACGACACCATTGTCGCGCCGCGCATTGCGGAGAGCCCGCATGTGGAATTCATCGGCGAAATCAACGAGGCGCAGAAGCAGCTCTTCCTCGGCAACGCGCGCGCGCTGTTGTTCCCGATCGACTGGCCGGAACCTTTCGGGCTCGTCATGATCGAGGCGATGGCCTGCGGCACGCCCATCGTCGCCTTCAATCGCGGTTCGGTTCCCGAGGTCATCGAAGACGGACGAAGCGGATTTATCGTGGAGAATATCGATCAGGCAGTGGCGGCGGTCGACAGGATCGGCACGCTGTCGCGCAGATCCGTGCGAGCATGCTTCGATTTGCGCTATTGTTCCGCCGTGATGGCGACGCAATATGTGAACATCTACAAGACAATGTTGTCCGAGCATCCGGTTCCGGCGCGCGAAGCGGCCTGATATCCTCCCGACTCGTTGACGAGGCGCGGTGATGAATGTCCACGCGAGCGGCGTAAGCAAAAGCGAAACGCCTTCCTTCTATATCCAGGCGACCGCCTCCATCCAGGAGCTTTGGCCGCGCACACTGAAGCATGGCGATACGTTCGCGCTGTTCGATCAGCTCGGCGACGTCACCGATCCGGGATTGACGCCCGGCGGAATATTCCACGACGACATGCGTTATCTGTCGGAGCTGCAATTGCTGCTCTTCGGCCAGCGGCCGCTGTTGCTCAGCTCGGCCATCGACGACGACAACGTCGTGCTGACCGTCGATCTCTCCAATCCCGATGTTTATCACGAAGGACAGGTTGTCCTGCCGCGCGAGACGCTGCATATCCGCCGCTCGCGATTCATCTGGCACAACACATGCTATGAGCGCATCGCCGTGCGCAACTTCAATACGAAGAAGCAACAGTGCCTGATGGAGATCCGCACCGGCACCGATTTCGCGGATATCTTCGAAGTGCGAGGGGCGACGCGCAAGGCGCGCGGCGCGACCCAGACCATCCAGCCGGACGACTGCAGCATCCATTACAAATATCACGGCCTCGACAAGAAAGAGCGGTCCATGTGCATCCGCTTCGAGCCGGCGCCGCAACGGATGGAAGAGGGCGTCGCCTATTACGATTTCGAACTCGATGCCGATGCCGAAACCTCGATCATCCTGACGATGCATTGCGGATCGTCGGATTCGATGCCCGACGATCCCTATTCCATTCCCTATCGCGCGGCGCGGCGCGATGCGCGCAAGGCGCATGAAGGTGGCGTCGTCATCGAATGCACGCACCGGCTGGTGACGCATCTGTTCAAGCGCGCGAAATCCGATCTGCAGATGCTGACGACGATGACGCCGCAAGGTCCCTATCCTTGCGCCGGAACGCCCTGGTTCAGCACGCCGTTCGGCCGCGACGGGTTGATTACGGCGCTGGAAACGCTGTGGGCATCGCCGGTGTTCGCCAAAGGCGTGCTGGGATTTCTCGCCGCGACGCAGGCCACGCAAGACGATCCGGACATGGATGCGCAGCCGGGCAAGATCCTGCATGAGATCCGCCACAGCGAGATGGCGGTGCTGAAGGAGGTGCCGTTCGGCCGGTATTACGGCAGCGCGGATTCCACGCCGCTCTTCGTTCTGCTTGCGGGCCGCTATTTCCAGCGCACCGGCGATCTTGAGACGTTACGGACGCTGTGGCCCAATGTGGAGGCCGCGCTGGCGTGGATCGACAATTACGGCGATCGCGACGGTGACGGGTTCGTGGAATATTTCCGCGAAGGCGAGGATGGCCTCGTCAATCAGGGCTGGAAGGACTCCAGCGATTCCATCATGCACGCGGACGGATCGCTGGCGCAGGGGCCGATCGCGCTGTGCGAAGTGCAGGGCTATGTCTATGCCGCCAAGCGCGAGATCGCCGACATCGCGCGCCGGTTGGGATATGAGAAGCGCGCCGCAACGCTCGCCGATCAGGCGGAAAAGCTGCGCCGCGCGTTCGAGGAAAAATTCTGGTCGGAAGAGCTGGGCACTTACGCGCTCGCGCTCGATGGCGAGAAGAAGCCTTGCCTTGTCGGCTCGTCCAACGCCGGACAGGTGCTGGTGTCCGGCATCGCGAGTCCGGAGCGTGCGCGCCGCGTCGCCAACAAGCTGCTCATGCCGGAAAGCTTCACCGGCTGGGGTATCCGCACATTGGCGGCCGATGCCGTGCGCTACAATCCGATCTCCTATCACAATGGCTCGGTGTGGCCGCACGACAACGCCATCATCGCATTGGGACTTGGCCGGTACGGATTCCGGCGCGAGGCGTCTTTGATATTCCGCGGCATGTTCGACGCCGCCAGCCGCCTGGACCTGATGCGTCTTCCCGAATTATTTTGCGGCTTCGCGCGGCGCAGGCTTGGCGCGCCGACGCTTTATCCCGTCGCCTGCATGCCGCAAGCCTGGGCGAGCGCGGCGCCTTACGCGTTTCTGGAGGCGTGTCTGGGACTCTATTGCGACTACGACAAGCGCGAAGTGCATTTCCACAATCCGCACCTTCCGGATTTTGTCGAGGAGCTTTGCATCCGAAACATCTCCATCGGCGGCGCGACGGCGGATCTTCGCATCCACAACAAGGGCGGCGACATCTCGGTGACGGCGGAAAGCGGCGAGGCCGATATCGCCGTGCGCCTGAGCAGATAGCGGCCGCTAGATTCCGCCGCCATGCGCGCGGATGGCGCCTTTCACCTGCGCCATGCTCTCGCGCACGCCCTGGCGCAAGCGCCCCACCGTGATGACGGTCCGCACGCCCGGCGCATATTCGCCGGGAAACGCCGCGCGCACGGAACTCACCGCAAAGGGATTGATCATTGCAGCCTCGCCGTTGGGGCGTGTGAACTTCACCATCGCGCCATGACCGCTCCGGCCGCCTCCGGAGAGCGCATTGGTGATGTTGACCATGTAGTTCTGTGTTTCTTGCGGCAGCAATCCGCGGCCCATCATGCGCGCTTCGAGATTGCCGGGGCCGTCATTGTAAGCCGCGAACATGGCGGGATAGCCGTACCGCGCGCGCAGGAAGCGCAGATACGCGGCACCCGCCATGATGTTGTCGTGCGGGTCGTAAGGGTCCTTGCCCAATCCGTGTTCGACGCGCATGTCGTTATAGGTCTGCGGCATGAGCTGCATCAGACCCATCGCGCCCATGTTCGATTTTATGGGCTGGTTCTCCGCCAGCATCGTGCGCCCGCCGCTTTCGATCTGGATCACGGCGCGGATCCACGGTTGCGGCACGCCATATTTCTTTGCCGCTTCCGCGATGGTGGGATTCCAGCGGTTCATCAATTCGCTGAAGCTCATCTGCTGTTCGAGCGCGAAAGCGGACGGCTTGGGTGGCGCAGGCTTGGCTGGCGTGTGCGGCTTGGCGGCGGCCGTTTTCGTGTGGGCGGTCCTGGGAGTTGCGACGCGGTGTGCGGGCGCCGCTGGCGGATGCGGCGTGATCGCCGCGACCACGACGATGGCCCCTACTGCAACAAGCCCGATCGGCACTTCGCCATAGCGCCGAAGTGCGGGAAGGACCCGCAGCAAGCGGTTTCCGAGGGAGGGAGGAGAGGGCGGCACGGCCGGCTATTCTCTCCCGGTTGGAAAAAGCAGGAAAGTCCTGCCGAAATAGCGAAACCCGATGGGAACTTTCCCCCTTCCCCGGCGTTCTGCAACAGCCGGTGGTTGTAAGTCGTGTTGGGGGAGCATCATGCGCGGGAAGAGGGGGGCTACGCTGATGGCCGCGTTGGTTGCGGCAGGCGGAGGGGCGGCATTACCTGCCATCGCGCAGCAGCAGATTGCCAGCGCCGACATCAACACGCTCTCCATCGAGCAATTGGGCAATGTGGAGATCACATCCGTCTCCAAACGCGCGCAGCCGCTGAGCGATGCACCGGCGGCGATCTATGTGATCAGCCATGACGACATCGTGCGTTCCGGCGCGATGACGATCCCGGAGATGCTGCGGCTGGCGCCCAACCTTCAAGTCGCCCAGACGAGCCCGAGCAATTACATCATCACCGCGCGCGGCTTCAGCGGGAACAGCGCGGCACAGAATTTCTCCGACAAGCTTCTGGTGTTGATAGACGGGCGCAGCGTCTACAACCCGCTGTTTTCCGGCATGTATTGGGACATGCAGGACGTGCCGGTGGAAAACATCGAACGCATCGAAGTCATCAGCGGTCCCGGCGCGACGTTGTGGGGCGCCAATGCGGTCAATGGCGTGATCAACATCGTTACGCGCGAATCTTCCGATACGCAGGGCGGCATCCTGCAATTCGGAGCCGGCAATCTCTACGAGAGCGCGAGCCTGCAATATGGCGGCGCGATCAGCGACGACCTCACTTATCGGGCCTATATCAAGACGTTCCGCGACAAGTCCTTCGAAGCGTCCGAGCATCAGGGTTGGTACAAGCCGCAGGGCGGCTTTCGGCTGGACTGGACGCCGGGCAACGACGCTGTGACCGTGCAGGGCGACCTTTATGCGGGCCGCGAGAACAATGGCGCCGATCTGGACGGCCTCATATCCGGCGGCAATCTTTCCACGACGTGGCAGCATAACTTCGAAGACGGCAGCGTTCTGCAGGTGCTGGCCTACTACGACAATGTCGAGCGCACGACGACGGGCGGCAGCGCCGGGTTCACCGTCGACACCTACAACATCGACGCCCAATACAATTTCACCTGGGGCGACTGGAACAGCATCGTGATCGGCGCGGGGCAGCGGCTGAGCCACTATTCCATCGTCAACCAGATCGGGCCCGTCACGTCGCTGCTCTTCATCCCGAATAAAGGCGACCTGAATCTCACCAACGTCTTTATCCAGGATCAGGTGAAGCTTGCGGACGATTTCGATCTGACGCTTGGCCTGAAACTGGAGAACGATCCCTATTCCGGCATCACGCCGATGCCGAACGTGCGCGCGTCCTGGCAGGTCTCCGGCAGCGACACGCTATGGGCCGCTGTCTCCTATGCGATCCGTTCGCCGACACCGTTCGATACGCATGTTCAGGAAAATCTTGGCGTGACGCCGTTCCTCAAGGGCAGCCCGGATTTCCTGCCTGAAAAGCTCACTGCCTACGAACTTGGCTACCGCACGCAGCTTTCGGAGAGCGCCTCCCTTTCGCTGAACGGCTTTTACGACAACTACAACGACTTGAAGAGCATCGAAGTCGACAAAACGACGGGCTTTCTGCCGCTTCGCTGGGGCAACGGCATGAAAGGCCATGTCTATGGCGTGGAGGCCTGGGCCACTTATGAAGCCACGGATTGGTGGAAGCTCTCGGCGGGCCTCAACATCCAGAGCGAGAGTTTCCGTTTCAAGCCCGGCGCCAGCGGGCTTCTGGGCCTTTCGCAGCAGGGCAACGATCCGCATCATCAGGCATCGCTGCGCTCGTCCATGAACCTGACGGACAGCCTCAGCTTCGACGCCGATTTCCGTTATGTCGGGCAGCTTCCCGATCCGCATGTGTCGTCTTATGTCGAATTGAACGCGCGTCTTGCCTGGATGATGACCGACAAGATCGAGCTTTCGCTCTCCGGCTACAATCTCCTGCATGATCACCATCAGGAGTTCGAGCCGGGCAACGACGTGACGCGCAGCTTCTTCGTCAATACGCGGTGGAAATTCTAGGCATGGGCCTGGCCAAACTCCGCATTGGCATATCGGCTGCGCTGGCCGCGTTGTTCTGCGCCTGCGCCGCGACCGATGCGGCCGCGGACGGCTCGATCGAATACGCCGTCAAAGGCGCCTATCTCTACAAGATGCTGCCTTTCGTGGACTGGCCGCAGACCGTGTTTCCGGCGCCGGCCAGCCCGATCACCATCTGCATCGTGGGCCGCGATCCGTTCGGCGGCGCGCTGGACAAGGCGGTTGCCGACCAGCATATCGGTGCGCATCCGATTGTCGTGCATCGCAACGTGGCGCCGGGAGATACGACCTGCCAGGCCGCGTTCATCGGTTTGGATAGCGATAACGGAGAGGTTGAAGCGCTGCAGGCGTTCAATGGCCGCCCCGTTCTGACGGTGACGGATTCCAGCGCGCCGATGCCGGGCATCGTGAGCTTCGTGATCGAGCAGAACCACGTTCGCTTCGACATCGACGATGCGAAAGCGGCGCAGGATGGCCTTTCCATCTCCTCGAAGCTTCTCGACCTGGCGCGCAAGGTGAAGCCACGAAAGGCGGCGCCATGAGCCATCCTTACAGCGCGGCCCAATGGCGGATACCGGTTCTGCTGGCGCTCATCGCGGCGGCGTTCCTTATCTTCTCCGGTGTCGCCATCGTTCTTTACGAGGAGAACATCTATCGCGCGCAGCAGGTGAAAGCCTTCACCGAGCAGGCTTCCATTCTGGCCGCCAACGAGACGGCGGCGGTGATCTTCGACGATCGCAAGTCGGCGCAGGAATATGTCGATGCGATGAAAGTGAATCCCGAGCTTCAGGCCGTCGCGGTTTACAACAAGGCCGGGCGGCTGATGGCGCAGACCTCGCGCGTCGGGCCCTTGCCCTACACGCTCGACCGCGTTTCGGAGCTTTCCAGCCTGGGATTGCTGGCGATATCGGTGCCCATCGCGCAGGAGAAAATGAAGATCGGCACGGTCTATATCTGGGCGACCGAGGAATCCCCGCAGCGCCGGATCGCGCGGTATCTGGGCATCGCGCTGTTGGTCGTCATGGGCGCGCTTGTCCTTGTCGTGCTCAGCGTGTCGCAGCGGGCGCTGTCGCGCGCCAACCAGGAACTGGAGCTGCGCGCGGAAAACCTCGCTTTGCTGAACGCGCAACTGCAGAAGGAGATGGAGGAGCGGCGAAAGACGGAAGAAGCCTTGCGCCAGAGCCAGAAGATGGAAGCGATCGGCCAGCTCTCCGGCGGCATTGCGCATGATTTCAACAACCTGCTGATGATCGCGATGGGCAACCTTCAGCTTTTGCAGAAGCGGCTGGGCGAAGAGGCAAAGCCGCTCACGCGCTATATCGAATCCGCGGAGGAGGGGCTGCGGCGCGCGGCGAACCTCACGCAGCGGCTTCTCGCTTTTGCGCGGCGCCAACCTCTGACGCCCAAGGCGGTGAATCTCAGCGCGCTCATCGACGGAATGCGCGAGCTTATCCATCAATCCGCGGGCGACCATGTGGAGGTCGTCTTGAATCTGGAGGCCCTGTGGCCGACGCTGTGCGACGTCAACCAGATGGAAAACGTCATTCTCAATCTCGCCATCAATGCGCGCGACGCGATGCCCGACGGCGGCAGGCTGGAGATCGAAACACGCGACATCCCGAACATGGCGCCGCCGCTGGAGACGGAGGGCGTCAGCACCGCGGATTACATCGAGCTGCGCGTGCGCGACAACGGCAGCGGCATGGACGAGGAGACGCGCCGTCAGGCGATCGATCCGTTCTTCACCACAAAGCCCTTGGGGCAGGGTACGGGCCTCGGATTGAGCACGGCATTCGGCTTCGTGCGCCAATCCGGCGGCCATCTTGGCATTGAAAGCAAACCGGGCAGCGGCACGACGATCACGATCCTGTTGCCGCGCGCGGCCGAAGACGAGGACAATGCGACATGAGCCCGGCTGAAAACGAAACC
>JBQCJO010000121.1:0-2200 GCA_051952735.1 Rhizomicrobium sp. | reverse complement strand
CTTTCGAGACCAGGCATCGGGTCGGTGACGACCGTCAAACCATTGGCACGATTTGTGATTTCCACATTCATGCGGGACGCAATCTTTCTTCGATGAAACCCCGGACGGTGCCCAGATCATGGGGCAGGACCGTCACCCGCTCCACCCCGTCATAGAGGGCCGCGAGCCGCGGGGGCAAGGGAACTTTTTGGCCGGTCGCCCGGGCCACGGCATCCGGGAATTTGGCCGGATGGGCGGTGGAGAGGACGACGATCGGGTCTTCCAGCTTCTTGTCCAGTTTTTCCGCCACACGCAGCGCAACCGCCGTGTGCGGATCGACGATGCGACCGGTTTCGCGGAACGTGCGGGCGATAAGATCAAGCGTCTCGGCGTCGTCGGCGCGGCCGGCGTCGTAACGCGCGCGCAGGCGCTGGCGCAGTTCGTCCGGCAATTTTAGCGTGCGCTTCGCCGCAAAGCTTTCCATCGCACTGCGCGTCCACGCATCGTCGCGGCCCGATGCTTCGAACAAGGCGCGCTCGAAATTGCTCGAGATCTGAATGTCCATCGAGGGGCTGAGCGTGGGATGCACGTCGCCCGTTTCGTAGAGACCTTCGTTTAGCGCACGCGCCACGATGTCGTTGGCATTCGTTGCCACGACAAGCTTTTGGACCGGCAGCCCCATGCGCATCGCGGCTTCGCCGGCAAAGATGTCGCCGAAATTTCCAGTGGGCACGACGAATGTGGATTTGCCGAGCTTCGCCGTCGCCGTGAAGTAATAGACGCTCTGCGCGGCGATGCGGGCGAAGTTGATGGAGTTCACCGCCGTCAGATGCGCCGCGCTTGCGAATATTTTGTCCGCGAAGAGCGATTTCACGATGGATTGCGCGTCGTCGAAGGTGCCTTCCAGTGCGATGTTGTGGACATTCGCGAACGGCGCGGTCGTCATCTGGCGGCGCTGCACTTCGCTGACGCGGTCCTTCGGGTGCATCACGAAGACTTCGATGTTCGGCAAACCGCCAAGTGCGGCGATGGCGGCAGAGCCGGTGTCGCCGCTGGTGGCCGCAACCACAGTTGCCTTGCCGCCCTTCTTTGCGAGCGCACGGGCGAAGAGGCGGCCCAGCACCTGCATCGCGATGTCCTTGAAGGCGAGCGTGGGGCCGTGAAACAGCTCCAGCAGATATTTGCCTTTACCGATCTCCACCAACGGTGCGATGTCCGGCGCGTCGAAATCCGAATAGGCGGCTTCGATGTCTTCGCGCAGTTCCGCATCGGTGAAGCTGTCGCCGGTGAACCGCTTCAGGATCGCGAAGGCGACGTCGGCGTAACGCTGGCCTCTGAAGCCTGCGATTTCATCCGCCGAGATTTGCGGCCAGTTTTCCGGCAGGAACAACCCGCCGTCGGGCGCAAGGCCGGCGAGCAGGATGTCGGCGAAGCTTTGCGGCGCGGTCTGGCCGCGGGTGCTTATGTAGCGCATCGCACGTCTTCAACATCTGGGGCCGAACGCAAAAACCGCACAAAATCTGGACAATTGAATTCGCGTTTTTGCACTTTTTCCGAGAGGGGGGCCCGCCCCCCTCGAATTGAATGTCGATTTTTCTTCGCGCGATTTGCGCAAACACCAGATGTTGGGGTGTGCGGGGTATGGAAGCATTTGTTTTCACGAATCCGCACCACCCCTCTCCCCCCTTCCTCCGCGCGGTGCGCGCCAAAGCTGGCGCCGTTACGCTTCAAGCCGTTGGAAAGATTGAGAGATTGGGCGATCATGACTAGGATTATAGAGCAAAAAAATAGGAATACTAGTTAATATTGTCCCGCAGCGTCTTGAACATCGCGCCGCCTGCGCTACCGCAGGCCGAGGCGTCCGCGCGAGGAATGATAGACCAGATAGACGCCGAGGAGTCCGATCGCGAGGCCGAACCAGGTGATCGCGTATTGCAGATGGTTGTTGGGCAGATCGACCACCGTCACCCCGCCCTTCGGCCAGCCGCCGGGATTGGGCTTAGCGTCCGCTTCCAGGAACATCGGAAAGACGTTCTTCAGGCCGAACGCTTTTGCCAGCGTTTCCGGATCGCGCGTGTGGACGATGCGCTTGTCCTTCTCGATCGGCGGCGTGAACCAGTTCGGCGCGGCGGGCGCGCGGATGACACCGACGATCTCGCGCGGGCCGTTGAGATCGCCCGCCTTCACTGCGGCCGAGCCGAGGAATTCCATCGGAATGGTG
>JBQCJO010000120.1:0-9100 GCA_051952735.1 Rhizomicrobium sp. | reverse complement strand
CCGACGAATTCATCACCTTCGGTCTCGCCGCCGCACAACAGGCGGTGACCGATTCCGGCTGGGAGCCGAAGACCGAAGACGAGAAGTGCCGCACCGGCGTTCTCATCGGCTCCGGCATCGGCGGCCTCAACGGCATCGCGGATGCCGCGTTGCTCCTTAACGAAAAAGGCCCGCGCAAGATCTCGCCGTTCTTCATTCCGGGGCGGCTTATCAATCTCGTGTCCGGCTATGCCTCCATCCGTTTCGGCTACAAAGGGCCGAACCATGCCGTCGTGACGGCCTGCGCCACCGGTGCGCATGCGATCGGCGATGCCGCGCGCCTGATTGCACTGGACGATGCGGATGTGATGCTGGCAGGCGGCACGGAAGCGGCCATCGGCCGCCTGGGCATCGCGGGCTTCAACGCCTGCCGTGCGCTGTCCACCGCTTTCAACGATACGCCTGAGAAAGCCTCGCGTCCCTATGACAAGGACCGCGACGGTTTCGTCATGGGCGAAGGCGCGGGTGCCGTCATCCTCGAAGAGTATGAGCACGCCAAGGCGCGCGGCGCGAAGATCTACGGCGAAGTCGTGGGCTATGGCCTGTCCGGCGATGCCTTCCACATCACCGCCCCGTCGGAAGACGGCGACGGCGGCTTCCGCGCCATGCAGATGGCGCTCAAGCGTGCGGGCATGCAGCCCTCCGACATCGACTATGTGCACGCGCATGGCACATCGACCATGGCCGACGGCATAGAGCTCGGCGCCGTCGAGCGCTTCCTCGGCAACGCCGCCGGCAAGGCGTCGATGTCGTCCACCAAATCCGCCATCGGGCATCTGCTCGGCGCGGCGGGCGCGGTGGAAGCGATCTTCTGCCTGCTCGCGCTGCGCGACCAGGTCGTTCCGCCGACACTTAACCTCGACAATCCGGCGGTTGAAACGAAGGTGGATCTTGTGCCGCATAAAGCCAAGAAGCGCGAAGTGAAAGTCGCGCTCTCCAATTCCTTCGGCTTTGGCGGCACGAACGCCTCGCTGATCGTCTCACAGGTTCAATAACCGGTTGCTCCGATGCTTCGCTTTCTCGCGGTTCTGGTCGTTCTCGCCGCGATAGCCGGCGGTGCGTGGTTTTGGGAGCAGCAGAACTGGCAAGCCGAGGGGCCGTCGCCTGCCTACAAGGTGGTGATGGTCAAGCCGGGCGATCGCGTCGCTACGATCTCCGACAATCTCCAGAAAGCAGGCGTGATCTCCAGCGCCGATTTTTTCCGGTTGGGTCTGCGCATCCGCAGCCAGCAGACGGAACTCAAGGCCGGTGAATACGGCTTTCCCGCGCATGTCAGCATGGCGGACGTCACCGGCATCCTGATCTCCGGAAAATCCATCGAGCACAAGCTGACGGCTGCCGAAGGCCTCACCAGCCAGATGATCTATGACATCGTGAAAAAGGACCCGGTGCTTGTGGGAAATGCGGGGGCGGTGCCGGAAGAGGGCACGCTGCTGCCGGAGACCTATCTCTTCACCCGCGGCATGACGCGCGCGCAGATGCTGAAAAAGATGCGCGAGGCGCAGCAAAAGCTGATCGACGCGAACTGGTCCGCGCGCGTCGGCAATCTGCCGCTGAAGACGCCGCAGGAAGCGCTGATCCTCGCTTCCATCGTCGAGAAAGAGACCGGCATCCCCGAAGAACGCCGCCACATCGCCGCGGTGTTCGAGAACCGGCTGCGCCTCGGCATGAAGCTGCAATCCGATCCGACTATCATCTACGGCATCACCAAGGGCTATCCCATCGGCCGGCGCATCCGCCAAAGCGAGATCGACGCGCAGACGCCCTACAACACCTATGCCATTCCGGGCCTGCCTGTTGGTCCCATCTGCAACCCGGGCAAGGATGCGATTCTGGCGGTGCTCAATCCGGAAGCGTCCGGCGATCTATACTTCGTTGCCAATGGAACCGGCGGCCATGTGTTCTCCGCGACCATGGCGGAACACGAAAAGAACGTGGCGAATTGGCGCAAAATCCACAACGTGCAGCACTGATCGTCGTTTGATCCGCGCGGGCCGCAGGCGTTAAGTTCGGGCATGGAGATTCACCCATGACGGTCGTCAGCATGACCGGCTTCGCCGAGGTGCACGGCGCCTTTGAAGCAGCGCGCTGGCGCTGGGAAGTCAAAAGCGTCAACGGCCGCGGACTGGAGCTGCGCCTGCGCATGCCGCCGGGCTTCGACGGCATCGAGATCGCCGCACGCACGCTGGCGTCCGAGCGCTTCAAACGCGGCAATATCCAGGCAACCCTCACCATGGAGCCACGCGAGGAATCGCGGGGGCTGGGCGTCGATCCCGTGGCGCTCAATGCAGCGGTGCGCCTTGCCAAGCAGATCGCCGACGAGACGGGACTCGCGCCCGCGCGCGTCGATGGCATCCTCTCGCTCAAGGGCGTGATCGTGCAGGACGAAGCTGCGGTGATGACGCCGGAAGAACGCGCCGCGCGCGACGCCGAAATGCTCAAGAGCGTCGCCATGGCGTTCGACTCGCTGCGCCGCGCCCGCCGCACGGAAGGCGCCAAACTCGCGGCTATCCTGAAAGGCCAGGTCGACGAGATCCAGAAGCTGACTCAGGAGGCCGGAAAGCTCGCCGCGACCCAGCCCGCCGCTCTCCGCGATAAGCTGATGGGGCAGTTGAAAGACTTGTTGAACGGAACGCAGTTTTCCGAAGAACGCCTGACGCAGGAAGTGGCGCTACTCGCCACCCGCGCCGACGTGCGCGAGGAACTGGACCGCCTCGATGCGCATGTGCATGAAGCGCGCGCCCTGCTGTCGTCTGGCGAAGCGGTGGGCCGCAAGCTCGATTTCCTGGCGCAGGAATTCAATCGCGAAGCCAACACGCTCTGCTCCAAGTCCTCAGATGTGGCGCTGACGCGCGTGGGGCTCGCGCTGAAGCATGTGATCGATCAGTTCCGCGAGCAGGCCCAAAATGTGGAATGAGTGCGTGGAATGACAGGCGAGGGGGCGATGCAGCGCAGGGGGCTTATGCTGGTTCTGTCCTCGCCGTCGGGCGCGGGGAAGACGACGCTGTCGCGGCGCTTGCTGCAGAGCGATCCATCGATCACGCTGAGCGTGTCTGCCACCACGCGCAAGCCGCGCCTGAACGAGATTGACGGTCAGGATTATCATTTCATCGAACCGGCGGAATTCGAACGCCGCGCGAAGAATGGTGATTTCCTCGAGCACGCCAATGTCTTCGGCAACCGCTACGGCACCCCGAAAAGCGCGGTGATGGCCGAACTGGATAATGGCAAGGACGTGCTGTTCGACATCGACTGGCAGGGCACGCAGCAGCTTCGCCAACAGGCGCGCGACGACGTGGTGAGCGTGTTCGTGCTGCCGCCGAGCCACGATGAACTGGAACGCCGGTTGCGCGCCCGCGCACAGGATGCCGAAGATGTCGTGCAGCAGCGCATGGCCAAGGCGGCGGCCGAAATCAGCCACTGGGCGGAATACGACTACATCATCATCAACGACGACGTGACCCGCGCGCAGACGCAGCTGGAAACGATCCTCGCGGCCGAGCGCCTGAAACGCATCCGCCAGCTCGGTATCTCCGCCTTCGCGCGGACCTTGGCGAGCTAGAACTTCTCGCCCACCAGCTCTTCGCTCTTGGCCCACAACGCCTTGGCGTGATCGGGATCGATCGCGTAGCCACGAACGCCGCCGCGCGCTTGCGGGTTCTCCTGCAGCTCGGCGACGTGGCAGTCCTCGCAATATTTGCCGCCGACCTCGTCAGCCCCTGCAACAAAGCCGGACCACGCTGTCGTTGCCGCGCCTTGCGGAATGGTCTTCCATTCGAATGCGCCCGCGCCGGCTGCTTTGTTGCCTTCGGTGACGGCTTTCATCATCTGGTCGCGCAGTTCCTGCGTCATGTGACGCCCCAGTTCGGTCATGATGCCGCCGGGATGCACGGCGGTGGCGCGGATGCCTTCGCTTTTATGCCGCCGGTCGAACTCCACTGCGAACAGCACGTTCGAGGTTTTGGATGCGCCATAGGCACCGAATTCGGTGTAAGGCGTGTGCTCGAAATTGGGATCGTTGATGTCGACGTCCGCGAAGCGATGTCCCGCCGACGAGAGGTTCACGACGCGGCCGCCGTTCTTTTTGATCAGCGCGGCGATCCGGTTCACCAGCACGAAGTGCCCCAAATGATTTGTGCCGAACTGTGTCTCGAACCCGTCCGCGGTCTTGCCTTTCGGGCAGGCCATGACGCCGGCATTGCAGATCACCACATCGAACGGCTTGCCGGCTTTCACCAGCGCATCGGCACAAGCCCGAACGCTTTTGAGCGCCGCCAGATCCAGCTCGATCAATTCCAGGTTGCCACCGTTCTTCGCATCCTTGCGAACGATCTCGGTTGCCTTCTGTGCCTTGCTCAGATCGCGCGCCGCGCCGACAACGGTCGCGCCATGCGCTGCGAGCGTCCGGCACGTTTCCACGCCCAGGCCCGCGGAAGCGCCGGTCACCAGCACGCGCTTGCCGCTCAGGTTCACGCCTTGCAGGACTTCGTCTGTCGTCGATGTCGCGCCGAATGCCATAAATGCCTCCATGCACGCAGGGCGCGTGCTTCAAATGAATGTTCCGCCGTCGAAATTCAGGCCAGATTGACGCGATAAACCTTTGACGCCGTGCCGCTGAACAAGGCGGTCTTTTCTGCGGCGGAATAATTGGCGGCGATGCGTTTGAAAGCATTCCACAAGGTCACATAGGTCGAGCCGAAGCGGTCCACCGGGAAATTGCTCTCGAACATGCCGCGATTTGCGCCGAAGGCTTCGATGCACGTCTCGATGTAGGGCTTCCACTCTTTCGCGAGCTGTTCGGAAGAAGGCTGCGGCTCATGCCAGCTCTTGCGCCATCCGGCGAAGGGCATGGGCAAGCCGCCTAGCTTCACATGCACGTTCTCGCATTTCGCCAGTTCGCGGATGTTCTTGCGCCATTCGTCGAAACGTTCGTCGCGCTTGCCCTGATAGGCACCAATGCCGAGCGGCGTACCGACGTGATCCAGAATGATCGTCGTATCCGGGAACGCGCGCGCCAGATCGATGAGATCGGGAAGCTGCGGCTCCAGCAGCCAGGCGTCGAACGACAAGCCCAGCTTGCCCAGCACCGCGAAGCCTTCGCGGAACTTCTTGTCCAGATACATGCCCGCCGTCGTGCGGCCATGCAGGGGCCCCAGAACCATCGGATCGTCGTCATAGGACGCGCTGTGGCGGATGCCGCGGAAGCGTCCGTGTCCGGCCGCGATGTGCGAGCGTAGCGCATCTTCCACACCAGAGCCTTCGCGCAGGTCGACATGGCCCACGATGCCCGCGCAGGCGCGCACATCGCCATAAAGGCCGCTCGCCGTCATCGCCGCGATGCCGTTGACGAACTCCGTCTCGCCCACGCAACGCAGCAGGTCCGGTCCGTCGGCGCGGTACATCGCCCCGCATTCCATGTAGATCGTACCGCGGATGTTGTGGCCGCTTTTCAGATCGGCCAGCAGTTCGTCCAGCAGATAGCGTGGCACTTCACGGATGATGTCCATGAAGCCGTGATCGATCTTGGGAAGATCGCGCAGGATCTCCTTCGGCCGATCCCACAGATGATGATGTGGATCGACGATCGGAAGATCGGGTTCGAGGATCGCTTCGCTCATGGCGCGCTCCTTATGGTGTCAGGACCACGCGTCCCGTGATTTTGCCCGCGACCAGATCTTCCAGCGATTTGTTCGCTTCCGACAGCGGACGCTTGGTGTAGGGGATCGGATCGACTTTGCCCGCGCGCACCAGCTCCATCATCTCCTTCGTCTCGTCCAGCGAGCCCACCATGGAGCCGCCGATGGAGATCGTGCGGAAGGGGAACATGGGCAGCGGCATCGACATCGCGCCGCCGAACAGGCCCACGATGATCACCTTGCCGCCGCGGCGCACCGCCTGCGATGCGAAGGCGAACGTCTTCTCAGAACCCACGAAGTCGACAACCGCGTAAGCGCCGCCGCCTGTATCGGCGACGAGCTTCTTCGCGGATTCCGGATCCTTCGTATTGTAAACCGCGCTCGCGCCAGCCTTCTTCGCGGCTTCGAGCTTGCCGTCGTCGATATCGGCGGCGATGGGGCCTTTGCCGAACATCGCTTTGGCGAACTGCACGCCCATCATGCCGACGCCGCCCACGCCCAGCACAAGTACCTGATCGCTCGGGCCAAGCTTGCCGACCTTCTTCATCGCGGCATAAGCGGTGACGCCCGAGCACATGTACGCCGCGCCCAACGCCGGATCGGTCTTGCCGTAGTCGATAAGATATTTCGGATGCGGCACCATCACATGCGTGGAGTAACCACCGGGGCAGCCGTTGGAGCAACCGAGTTGGCGCGGGCCGCCGACGCAGATGTTCTCTGCGCCGCGCAGGCCGGAGGGGCACTTGCCGCAACCGATCCACGGGAACGCCGCATAGCGCGCACCGACCTTGATGTCTTTCACATCGGGACCGACCGCGACGACTTCGCCTTCGATCTCATGGCCCAGCGTGTGCGGCAGCTTCACATTCGCCATCGGCAGCTTGTTGCCGCCGCCGAGGTCGAAATAGCCGTCATGGATGTGAACGTCCGAATGGCAGACGCCGGCATTGTGAACCTTGAGGAGAACTTCGCTGCCCGTCGGCGTCGGTGTCGGCGTCTCCAGTTCCTGAAGCGGCTTGCCGAATTCCGTGATCACCTGACTGCGCATAAGCGTCTCCCTTGGGTTTTTATGATCTTTTGTCAGTCTTGCATGACGATCTTCCGCTCTCAACCCAACCCCTCCTTTGTCATGGCCCGGCTTGACCGGGCCACCCATTAAGCGCGTGTCCACGCGCGCTGAGACGCTCTACGCCCAACTGGGTGGCCCGCTTTTGCGGGCCATGACACCGTTATTGCTGTGATGCGCGATAGGTCCGCGCCAGCGCGGCGAAGTCAGCAACGGAGAGGTTTTCCGCACGTGCCGTGGGGTCAAGTCCCGCGGCGCGGACAAGCGCTTCGGCATCCGGCGTCAGCGATTTCAAACTCTGGCGCAGCATCTTCCGGCGATTGCCGAAACCGGCAGCCGTCACCGCTTCCAGATCGGAAAGCCGCGCAGGCGCGACCGGCTCGGCCAGCGGCTCGATGTGCAGGATGGAAGACGTGACTTTCGGCGGCGGCGTGAACGCGCGCGGCGAGACATCGAACAATATCTTCGGCTTCGCGCGCCATTGCGACAGCACCGAGAGCCGCCCATAGGATTTCGTGTCGGGCTTCGCGACGACACGCTCCGCCACTTCGCGCTGAAACATCAGCGTGAGCGATTGCCAGAACGGCGGCCATGCCTCGACCGTCAGCCATTTTACCAGCAGCGCCGAGCCTATGTTGTAGGGCAGGTTGGCGGCGATGCGCAGTGGCGTCGCAATGCCATGCTCTCGAAACAGCTTCGCTTCATCCAGCGCCAATGCATCGGCCGGAACGATCTGCAAGCGGTTCGGATAAACGCGCGCAATATCCTCCAGCGCCGGCAGACATCGATCGTCGCGCTCGACGGAGACGACCTTGGCTGCGCCTTCCATCAGCAGCGCGCGGGTCAGTCCGCCGGGCCCGGGACCGACTTCATAGATCACCGCGCCTTCGGGCGATGCCGCGCGCGCGATCTTGCGGGTGAGATTGAGATCGAGAAGGAAATTCTGACCCAGTGATTTCTTGGCAGCCAGGTCGTAGCGCGCGATCACATCGCGCAGCGGCGGCAGGGGATCGTTACTGTCCAAATCGCGCATCCGCGATTTCGGCGGCCATCTTGATCGCCGCGATCATGCTGCGCGGATCGGCTTTGCCCTTGCCCGCAATGTCCAGCGCCGTGCCGTGATCGGGCGATGTGCGCACGATGGGCAGACCCAGCGTGATGTTCACGCCGTCCCAGAAGGCCAGCGTCTTCAGCGGGATCAACGCCTGATCGTGATACATGCACAGCGCCGCGTCGTAACGCGCACGCGCTTCTTCGTGGAACATGGTGTCGGCGGGCAGGGGCCCCATCACCGACGCTTCGGCGCTCAATGCTTTGCAGGCAGGGCGGATGATATCCTGTTCCTCGCGCCCGATCTCGCCATCTTCGCCGGCATGCGGATTGAGGCCGCTGATCGCAAGGCGCGGCTTTGCGATTCCAAAATCCTGCTTCAACGCATGCAGAATGATCTCGCCGGTCTCCACGATGGCAACTTCGCTGATACGCTTGGGCACTTCGCTGATCGCGATATGGATGGTCAGCGGCACAACGCGCAGTCCGCCGCCTGCCAGCATCATCACCGCGCGGGGCGCTTCGGTGACCTTCTGCAGATATTCCGTGTGCCCTGCGAATTCGAACCCGCCCTGCATCAGCGACGCTTTGTGAATGGGCGCGGTCACGACTGCCGCCGCGGCGCCCTGCATGGCCATGGCCACTGCGGTGTCGATAGCATCCACGACCGCACGCGTGTTTGCCGGATCGGCGTGCCCCTTGCGCAACGGTGCGCCGAGCGGGTGGCTTTCAATCAGTGCATCTTTTGCGACGTCGCCTTGCGCGCGAAACACGCTGGCGTCACCGACCAGTTTCAGCGCGTGCTTGCCGATGCGCCCGCCGAGCGCGCGCATGGCGGCCACGGCGACCTCCGGCCCGATGCCGGCCGGCTCGCCCATGCTGATGAGGATGGGTGCGTCGTCGGAGGGAGCTATGTCACTTCTGCGAGGCATCGGAGGATTTGCGCGGTCCCAGCGGCTCGCCCGGCTTCTCGATGTTCGCATCGCGGCGCAGATCGCGCAGATACTGGCGCGAGAGCACGGCCATGCGCTGCTCGAACAACTGCTGCTCGATATCGTCGCGCGTCGGCATCTGAAACACTTGCTGCTTGGGCGGCGGGCCCTTGTCGCAGCGGACAAACAATTCGATGCCGGCGGAAGACTGGAACGGAACGGTGGTTTCGCCCGGATGGGTCTGCGCCAGTGCATCGCGGATTTGCGGACTGAGATCGGCCAGGCGCATCGTGCCCAGACTCATGAACACCGCGCCCTTCATCGGCTTCACGACATCGCCCAGGCCATTGCACGACTGAATGTGCGAGCGCAGTTCA
>JBQCJO010000119.1:0-5150 GCA_051952735.1 Rhizomicrobium sp. | reverse complement strand
TGAAGCCCTTGCCGAGATTCACGATGCCGTCGAGACCGAACATCTTCTTGAGGCCGTTGAGCGGCGACAGCTTGGAGAACTTCGGCGCGATCCGTTCCAGCGACACGGACGGACGGTGCTGCACGATATGGCTGCCGAGGCCCGTCAGCGCGAGGATCGCGAAGATCGGCCCGAGCAGAATCCCGAGCGCCAGCACCAGATGATAGAAGAGCGACATGACGCCGGTGGAATCGACGGCGATCCGGTCGGGCTGCTCCAGAAACATCCGGAACATGTCCGTGAATTTCATCGCCGTGGAATGTCCGAAAATCGCGATGGTCAGCGTGGCGCCGAGCAGCACGATGAAGGTCGTGACTTCGGTGGACTTGACGATGTCGCCATGCTTCTCGGCCTCCTCCAACCTTCGTTGGGTAGGCTCTTCGGTTCTTTGGGAATCGTCGCGATCGTCAGCCATGGCCTAGCCCAGAAAGCGTCCCATCTCGGTGGCGTAGTAGTTGAGGAACAGGGTCATCAGCGACCCCATCAGAAGCATCATCACAAAGAAGCCGGCCAGGATGTTCACCGGCTGCGCGATGAAGAAGACCTGGATCTGCGGCACGAGACGCGCCAGCAGGCCGATGGCGCTGTTGATGGCGGCGCCGACGACAAGGAACGGCGCCGCAAGCTCAAGGCCGAGCGTGAAGGTGCCGCTGACGAGATTGATCGCTTCCTGCGCCATGTCGCCGAAAGGCAGCGGTGCGCCGGGCGGAATCATGGCGTAGCTGCCATGGATCGCGCCAATGGCAAGGTGGTGAAGATTGGTCGCGAAGAGCAGCACCACGCCCAGCATGTTGAAGAAGGTACCGAGAATGGCACCCTGCTCGCCGAAGGTGGGATCGAGGGTCTGCATGTGCGCGAGGCCGGTCTGGGTGGCGATCAACTGACCGGCAACGGAGAGCGCCGACATGATGATGCGCGCCATGCCGCCGACGAGGACACCGGCAACGACTTCCTGCGTGAGAACCACGCCGAGCGCGACCGGCGAGGTGGAATCGACATGCGGATAGGTGCCCACAAGCGCAGGCGCCATCGCGAACGAGATCGCCAGCGCCAGCCCAAGGCGCACACGCGCGGGCACGCCGGCATCTCCGATCGCCGGCAGGAGCATGACCATGCTGCCGACGCGCGCGAAGACGAGGAAGTAGAGAAGAAACGTCCCCGACAGATCGTTGAGATGGATCGCCACGGATGCTCGCTAATAGGCTGCTATCTTGGCGGCCACGTCCGTCATGAAGGAATTCATCGCCGAACCTGCGAACGGCAGCGTGATGAGCAGCACCAGGAAGATCGCGATGATCTTGGGCACGAAAACCAGCGTCTGTTCCTGAATCTGCGTGAGCGCCTGGAGCAGACCAACGGCAAGGCCGACGACGAGCGCGGCCAGCATGGCGGGGGCTGCGATCTCCAGAAGAACCCAGATGCTCTGGCGCGCGAAATCGATGGAATCGGCGGATGTCATGTTCGGTGTATCTCTCGCGTCAGATCGGCATCTGCATGATGGACTGGTAGGCCTGGATGACCTTGTCGCGGACGGCGACAACGGTATCCAACGTCAGTTCGGCCTTGTTGACGGCGTTGACGACATTGATCATGTCGCCCTTGCCCGCGGCCTGCTGCGCGGCGGCAGTTTCGCCCTGCTTCATCGTGCCGATGGCATCTTTCATGGCCCCGGAAAGAAAATCGCCGAAGCTCGAGCCCGCGCCTTGCGCGGCGCCGGACGCGGCAGAGCCGCCGAGTTTCGCCGTCGCCTGATAGGCGGCAACGCCTGCGAGAGGTGCAACCATCTTTTAGATCCTCATTTCTTGAGAAGATCGACGGTGCGCGCGAGCATCGACTTCGTCGCTTCCATCACATTGAGATCGGCTTCGTAGGAACGCTGCGCTTCGCGCATGTCCATCACTTCGATCAACGGATTGACGTTGGGCAGCTTCACATAGCCCTGCTTGTCGGCTGCGGGATTGCCCGGATCGTATTGCGAACGGAATTCACTCATGTCCGCGACGGGCTTGCCGGATTCGACGAGCGTGGCATTGAGATCGCGGTCGAAGTCGGATTTCACCGTCGCCACCTTGCGGCGATAGGGATCGCCGTTCGGCGTCGAGGCGGTGGAGCTCGCGTTGGCGATATTCTCCGCGATGATGCGCATGCGGTTCGACTGCGCCCGCATGCCGGACGCGGCGATCACCATGGAAGCGTTGAAGTCCATCTCAAATCACTCCTTACGGATTGCCGATGGCGGTGCGCATCATGGAAAGCGCCTTGCCGTAGAGATTGGTGGCGGCCTGGAACTGGGCCTGCGTGTCCGATACCTTGATCATTTCGGCTTCGAGCGAGACGGTGTTGCCGCTGACCGAGGCTTCCGTGTCCGGTGCATCGACGCCGGTGTAGCCGTTCGGCTGCGAAGCGCTGATATTGATGTGCATCGCGTTCGTGGTGGTGAGGCCGGAGTCGTTCTGCCCGTTCACGCGCTTCATCATGTCTTCGAAATTCATCGGCTTCAGATCGCGGGCGAGATAGCCCGGCGAGTCCGCGTTCGCGACGTTCTGTGAAAGCGTGTCCTGTCGCGCGTTGAGCCACGACATGCGCTCGCGCAACATTCCCAGAAGCGGGATATCGGCCATCTGCATGCGCCCCTCCTTTTACGGATCGTTAGCCTTAACGCGCACGAGATTGCGCCCGAACGATTAAGCGCCGCTTAACAACGTGGCGCTTTCTGCCCGGCAGTTTTTTCCGCCTCTTAACTGCCGCTTAAGGTTACCGCGCTTTGAATGCGCGCCATGGATGTTCTCGATCTCGGACGGTATTTCGCTTCCCTGCTTCTCGTGGGCGGGCTTCTCGGCGTCGCGTGGCTTGCCGCCAAGCGCTTCGGCGTGCCGGGCGTGTTGCCGGGCACCGCGCAGAAAAGACTGAGCGTCGTCGAGACGCTGATGATCGGGCCGCGCCACAAGCTTTTCCTTCTACGCCGCGACGGCGTGGAGCATCTTCTTCTTGTCGGCCCGAACGGCGCGAGTGTCGTTGAGAATGGCATTCCCGCGCAGATCCTGACCGAGAATACGCAAACCTTCACGTTGGCGCCGGAGAACGCGGCATGAGCAAGCGCGTTCTCGGTTTCGCCATCGCGGCGCTGCTTCTGCTCGTGCCGAGCGTGGCGTTCGCCGCCGCGCCGGCCGCCGCGGCCGCGGGCGCCGGTTCTTCCGCGCTGTCTATCGATCTGTCCGGCGGCATGTTCACGGACCGCATGGTCCAGATCATCGCGCTCATCACCATCCTGAGCCTGGCGCCGTCCATCCTCATCATGATGACGAGCTTTGTGCGCATCGTGGTGGTGTTGTCGCTGCTGCGCACTGCCATCGGCGTGCAGACCTCGCCGCCCAACGCGGTGATCGTGTCGCTGTCGCTGTTCCTCACCTTGTTCGTGATGGGCCCGACGCTGCACGAAGCCTATCAGGCCGGCATCCAGCCCATGATGCAGGGCACGATGACGACCGAGGATGCGCTGACCAAGGCGTCTGTGCCGGTGAAGAAGTTCATGCTCGGCCATGTGCGCGATGCCGCTCTCAAGCTCTTCCTGGACATGAAGAAAGAAGCGGCGCCGAAGGATCCGGTCCAGATCGAAATAACGACGCTGGCGCCCGCCTTCATGCTGTCGGAGCTCAAACGCGCCTTCGAGATCGGGTTCCTGATATTCGTGCCCTTCCTCATCATCGACATGGCGGTCGCGTCCATACTCATGTCCATGGGCATGATGATGCTGCCGCCAACGGTGATATCCCTGCCCTTCAAGCTGATCTTCTTCGTTCTGGTGGACGGATGGCGGCTGATCGCGGGATCGCTGGTGCAATCCTATATGCATGCGCCGCCGCCGACGTAGCGGCAGCCGTAGCGTAAATCTCGTCAGCGCGGATTTTCAGGCCTAGTCTTTCCCAGGACCACGGGAGAGACGCCATGAACAAGCCCGAACGCATCGCCACCGATGAAGTGCTCTACGACGTATCCGAGCACATCGCGACGATCACGCTGAACGCGCCCGACCGGATGAACACCATCTCCGGGCCAATGCTGCGCGCACTGTCGGATTATCTGCTCGAAGCCGATCGCGATCCCGACGTCCGCTGCATCATCCTGACCGGCAAGGGACGCGCGTTCTGCGCGGGTCTCGACCTGAAGATGCAGACTTCTGGACAACAGACGGTCGGCGAAAGCGGCGTGAGCGCGACGGATATCGATCTGCGCTCCGCGCCGCCGACGGTGCTGCACGACATCAACACCCCAATCATCTGCGCCATCAATGGCGGCGCGGCGGGTTATGGCGCGGACACCGCGCTCGGCTGCGATATCCGCATCATGGCGCAATCGGCGAAGCTGGCCTTGTCGTTCTGCAAGCGCGGCATCCTTCCGGAGTCCGGCGGCACATGGCTGCTGCCGCGTTTGCTCGGCTGGCAGAAGGCGGCGGAGATCATCTTCACCGGCCGCACGCTTTCGCCGGAGCAATCGCTGGAATATGGCCTGGTTGCGCATGTCGTGCCGGATGCAGAGCTTATGAACCAAGCGCGTAAGCTTGCCGCAGAAATCGCCGCCAACGCACCGCTGGCAGTACAGGCGTCCAAGCGCATGATGCGTATGGGCCTCTCCGAACCCTTCGGCGAGCATGTGCATCATGTCTATCTGCAGCTTCTGCCGCTGATGCGGACCGAAGATGCCAAGGAAGGCATGCTGGCCTTCGTGCAGAAACGCCAGCCGGCATTCAAAGGCCGCTAGCTTACCTGCGAGGTAATGGAATTGGTGCGGGCCTGGACTTATCTTCCGGGCCATGACCATTCAGCCCGTGGGAAGCCAGCTTCGCCAATGGCGGCAGCGCCGCCGTTTGAGCCAGCTCGATCTGGCGACGGAAGCCGATATCTCGCCGCGCCATCTGAGTTTTCTGGAAACCGGACGCTCGCAACCCAGCCGTGAAATGGTGCTGCATCTGGCCGAGCAACTCGCCGTGCCGATGCGCGAGCGCAATGTGCTTCTGGTGGCGGCAGGCTTCGCGCCGATCTTCTCCGAACGCACGCTGGACGAGCCCGCGCTGGCGCCGGCGCGCGCCGCGATCGATGCCGTGCTGGAAGGAC
>JBQCJO010000118.1:0-2685 GCA_051952735.1 Rhizomicrobium sp. | reverse complement strand
CCAAACCGCGGCGATGATCGCGCCGGCGCCGAGCATATAGAGCCTGAGCGGGATCGGATGGGCGTCGCCGGGCGGAGTCCAGGTCAATCCGGAATTGTTGATGATCGCTGTCGCTGCGAAGGCCAGCACCACGCCGAGCGACGCGCCGAGCACGCCCAACATGCCGCCTTCAAGCAGGAACTGACGTCGGATGCGGCCGCGGCGGACGCCGAGTGAGCGCGTCGTGCCGATTTCGTTGACGCGCTCCATCACGCTCATGGTCATGGTGTTGGACACCGTGAACAGCACGACCACACCGATCAGCACCGCGATGAAGGAAAACATGGAGCCGAAAAAGGCCAGCGTTTGGCCGTAATAGGTGTTCACCTCCTTATAGTCGCGGATTTCGAGATCGAGATGATTGGCAACAATCAGCGCCTGAAGGCGGTCGCGGGCGTGCGGGATGTCTTCCGTGCGATGAAGCTGCAGCACGATACCAGTGGCCTTGTGCTCGCCGCGGCCATACACAAGTTGCTGCGCGAGCGCGAGATTCATCACGACATAACCGTCGTCCATCTCCCTCGCGCCTTGTTTTTCGACGCGATCGATTTGCATTGAAACAATGTTCGGTGCGCCGCCCGCTGTCGCGGCTATCAGATCGATGCGCGGCGTTGCCTGCCGTGGCGGCGCGGAAGTGGCGAGGGCTGAGAAATCCTGCTTCGGCAGTGCCACGATATCGCCGTTCCCGCCCGCATGCGTTTTCGGCGGCGTCGGGCAATCGCGCAAGTGAAGCGGTTCGCAAAGGCCCAGATACCGCGCGAAGCCGAAGCCGATCACGCCGCGCGACGGATCGCTGGTTTGAAGGCCGGTGCTCTGCAAGCCGGTGCCAACATTGTACTCATTCCATTGCTGCATGCGCGCCTGATCGGCGGGCACGAAGCCGGTGGCGAAGAAGGTGCGCGAACCGCCATTGGCCGGATTTTCCGCGATACCGCCGAGGAACTGCACTGGCGTCACCACCGCAGACAGGCGCGAGAGAACAGGATCCGCCTTGATCAGCCGGATGACGTTCGCATAGTCGCCGATGCCCCAAAGGGCGGGATCGCCGGAACCGAAATCGGAATAGCCCCTGGCGAACACCGTGAGATGACCACCGCGCTCCACCGTCGTGGTTTGCAGGATGTAGACATCGTAAAGTGCGTAGGCCGCGAAGATGAGCATCGCCGCCGCGCCGATCGCGATGGTCAGCATCGTGGTGAGCGATCGGCGCGCGTTGCGGAAGATGCTGCGGAAGGCGATGCGGAACATCATGGCGCGGCACTCCGGGATTGAACGAGTTCGCCGTCGCGCATTGCGACGATGGTGTCCGCCTGCGAGATCAGATGCGGATCATGGGTGGCGAAAATAAATGTCGTGCGGGCTTCGCTTTGCATGCGCCGCATCAGCGCGACGATCTCCGCGCCTGTTTCGCTGTCCAGGTTCGCGGTAGGCTCATCGGCCAGAACGATCTCGGGGTGCTTCACGAGCGCGCGGGCGATGGCGACGCGCTGCTTCTGCCCACCGCTCATTTCGTTTGGGCGGCGGTTCCTCTGGTCTGCGAGGCCGACGGCGTCGAGCATGGCCAGCGTCCTGCGGCGCCGCATGGGCGCCGGCATGCCGTTGAGCAGCAGCGGGTACTCCACGTTCTCCAGCGCGGAAAGAACCGGCAGCAGGCTGAAGCTCTGAAAGATGAAGCCGATCTTGCGGGCGCGAAAATCCGAGAGAGCGTCGTCGCCCAGCCGCGCCACCGTCTGACCTACGACCTCCACCACGCCGGAAGACGGCTTGTCGATGCAGCCAATGAGGTTGAGGAGGGTGGATTTGCCGCTGCCCGACGGGGCCACCAGCATAGTGAACCGCTGAGGCGCGATGGACAGCGTGACGCCCCGTAACGCCGGAACCTCGATGCGTCCGGCTTTATAGTTCTTCGTCACATTCCTGAGCTGAACGATGGGCTGTGCTGGCGCTGACATCGGCGAAATCCGATTGAGATCGCCGTCGGAGTCGCAAAAAAAGCGCGCCAAGGCTCGCCGATTTCTGCAAAGCCCTCACCAATTCTGCGAATTGGGGTCGTTATGCGATTTGTGGTGAGATTTTCCGCGGGGACGAGGGCAGCGGCGCTTCGTCGAGGGACCGGTAGGCGGAGGGTGTCATCTCCATGATGTCGCGAAAGGCGCGGTTGAAGGTGTTGATGGACTGGTAACCTGTGGACAGGGCGATGGTGAGAATGGGGATGCGGCGCATGGAGGGATCGCGTAGCTGCCCACAAGCCTCCCGAATGCGGTAGTCGTGCAGGAAGGCGTTGAAGTTGCGATACCCCAGCTGTTCATTGATGAGCTTGCGCATTCGGTATTCGGGAAGGCCGACGAGATCGGACAGATCCTTTAGCACAAGATCCGGCCGCCGGTAGATGTGATCCGTCTCCAGCAAGTTGGAAAGTCTCGCAAGGGCGAGGGCGGTTTCCGGCGTGACATCCGATGCGGAAACCAGCTTCGCACGTGCGCGCTGTGATTCTAATAGGACGTCCAGGCCATCATCCGTCGCGAATACAAGCAGAAAGACCACGATCGGCAGGTTGGCTGCGATCAGGATCAGGTGCGTGTAGTAGTTTTCAATCGAGTCTTGCGGGATAAGCACGCGCAGGAAAAGCGACGCGCCGATCATGTT
>JBQCJO010000117.1:0-2003 GCA_051952735.1 Rhizomicrobium sp. | reverse complement strand
GGAAGATTTGATGCCGAAATGGGCGAGAACGTCGTTCATGGTGCTGATCCTTGGTGCCGTTGGGCTCAGACGTAATACTTGCCGAAGCGGTTGGCGAGGAAGTCCGAGAGCTTCGCCTGCTCCTGCTTCACAAAGCCCTTCTGCGGCATCTTTCCTTCCACCAGCAAGTCCACCATCGAGCAGATGCCCGTGGCGGTCGTGATCTGGATGGCGCTCATCAACCGGTCGCCGACTTTCTGCGCGTAGATCTTCTTGGCGTAGCTTTCCTGCGTCAGGCGGCCTTCGACCCAGCCGGACACGGTGACGAACACCAACACCACGTCCTGATAAGTGATAGGGATGGCGGTTTCGAGCACGTCCTTGAAGATGTCGCGGCGCGTGCCGAGGTGCAGATCGCGCACCAAGAGCTTCACGATATCGCGGTGGCCCGGATAGCGCGCGGTCTTGTAGTTGAGATTCTCGACCTTGCCTTCCAGCGTCTCGCACAAGGTGCCGAGGCCGCCGGAGGTGTTGAAGGCTTCATACTCGACGCCGTCGAGCGTGAACTGCTCAAGCTCTTCGAGAGCCGGAACTTCGCTCAGCACGCCGTCGCGGATGGATTCGCACGGGTTGCAGTATTCGTTGATCAGGCCGTCGGTGGACCAGGTGAGGTTGTATTTCAGCGCATTGTGCGGAAACACCGGCAGCGCGCCCACGCGCATCTGCACGTCGCGCAGCTTGTCGAACTTCTTGGCAAGATCGTAGGCGACGATGGAGATGAAGCCCGGCGCCAAACCACATTGCGGAATGAACGCGGTGTTCGCGCCTTCCGCCAGCTTCTTGATCGTGCGGGTGGATTCCACGTCTTCGGTCAGATCGAGATAATGCGCACCGGCGCGCTTGGCGCCTTCGGCGATGATCGGCGTCAGATGATAGGGCGTGGCCATCAACACGATGTCCTGGCCTTCGACTTCCTTCGCAAAGTCCTTCGGGTTTTCGATGGTGATTTTGCGCAGGGAGACGTTGTCCTTGCGCGGCATGCGCTCGAGGCTGGCGGCATCGCGGTCGGCGACGGTGACCTTGTAATCCTTCGTGCCGCTCAGAAATTCGGTGATGGCCACGCCGATCTTGCCGCCGCCCACAAGCATCACATTCTTCATCGCCAAATTCCCTTTGCAAATCAGCGGCTTGGATACACCGGGCGGGCGACGGAAAAGAGACAGCGAAACGCCGGAAAACCGGCTATGGTCCGGCGAATCGCAGGGGAAACCGGCGAAATGCCGAAACGACCGAAGCGAAGCGGAGGGCGCGAAAAATGAGGGACGGGGACAGCAAGCTTATCGCGCTTTTGAAAGCGAATGCTCGCGAACCGGCAGCGTCGCTGGCGCGCAAGCTGGGCGTGGCCCGTTCCACCGTGCAGGAGCGCATCGCGCGGCTGGAGCGCGAGCGCGTCATCAAGGGATACACCATCCGCGTCGCCGACGATGTCGACGCGCCAACACTGCGCGCCGTGGTGATGATCACCGCCGATCCCAAGCAGGCGGAGCGTGTGGGCGCGGAACTCAAAAAGATGGCGGAGGTGCGCTCGCTCTCCGCCGTATCCGGCGCTTACGACATGATGGCAATGGTGGAAGCCGACACGCCGGCGAAAATGGACGCCGCGCTGGACCGCATCGGACGGGCGCATGGCGTAGCGCGCACCGTATCGTCCATCGTGCTCAGCGAGAAATTCTCCCGCTAAGGGTTTTGTGGCCGGCGTGGTATTGTCTGCTTCGCGAAAGGGGAACGCGATGACGACGACAGCCGAAACCGGCCTGCGCCGCCGCGATCACTTGCTCCGCATCATCCAGCGCGTGCGCCGCCCCGACCGCGGGCAGATGGAAGCCCTCAGCCAGCGCGTGCCGTTCTGGTTCGTCTGTGTGACGTTGTTCGCCTTCGCGGCGATCCAGATCATGCTCAATCCGTTCGGCTTCAGCGATCTCACCCAGCGCTACGCACAGGACATTTCCAACCTGCTCGTCACC
>JBQCJO010000116.1:0-4391 GCA_051952735.1 Rhizomicrobium sp. | reverse complement strand
CGATCAATACCGCCTCCGGCGACCAGCAGGAGGTTGCTGTGAGCGCTGCCGGCGACGTCGTCGGTGAAATGTCGCTGATGACGGGCGCGCCACGCACCGCCACCGTGACAGCTCTCACGCGGTTGCGCGCATTGGAAATCACGCGCGAAACCATCGACGACATGCTCAAGAAGAATCCCGAGTTGTTCGAGCGCTTCAGCCGCGTGCTTGCGCAGCGTCAGCTCGAGATCGACGCGCTGGCCAATCGCCGCGTGGACAAGCGCGCGGTCGAGCGCGATATCCTCACGCGCATGCGCGCATTCTTTACGCGCATGACCGGCGGCAAGACGGATGACGAATGATCGGGCGGATCAGGCGAATCTGAGCGCGAGATAGGTCATCGCCAGATACGTTGCCTGGTGCACGAGCTGGTCCGAACCGAAAATCGTCCAGTAGAGGCTGTTGGTGTCATTCAGCCGAAGGCGCCCGTCTATCTGCGATTTCGCCCAATCCGTGTGGTAATGCACAAGGAATTCTCCCACGAGAAGGGCGGCCATCAATGCCGGCGCGGGCCCCAGAATGAGAAGCGCCGGTATCGATCCCAGCATGTGAAGGCCCGCATGGCTTAGCCCGCCAAGATGCAGGTAGATGCCCTTGGTTTTCACCTGATCGTAGGTCTGGAATGCGAAATCGCAGAGGAAGTGCTTGATCTGAAAGATCAGCAGCGCAAGGAGAACCGCCTGCATCATTCCCCTCCCAATACGCCCCGAAGACGCCGGGACGACTTCGCGGCGCTTCCATCGAAGACGAGATGGAATGCGCGGCGTTTATAGAGGTTCCTATAGAACAGGCTGGCCTTCACAAGAAGTGAAGACGATCACACCCTGGGCGGCAGGCCGAACGGGACCACTTTGTTGTCCACGTCGTGGCCGATGTCGGCGCGGCCCAGATAGGCGATGCCGGACAGGCCGCACCAGTGCTTCACGATGTCCTCCGCGCTCTGGCCGAAGGGCGGATCGTTGTCGGGAATAGCACTGCAGCGGCCCAGCCGGATTCCGGCCAGCTTGCGGATCGGCGCATGGGCGGTGATGTGAAACAGCATGCGGTCGATCGCATACATATGCTCCGATGTTTCCTCGAGCATCAGGACATGACCCGAAAGATCCGGCAGCAAGTCCGTGCCGATGATGTTGTTCAGGATCGCAATGTTGAAAGCGACCGAAGGCATTTGCGCGGACAGCGACGGCTCCAGCGTCGTCGCTTCACGCTCGAACAAATAGCGGAGCGCGCGAACCACCGCTTCCGCGCCGCCTTGGGCGCCGTGATCCCCGCTGCGGTTGACGTCGGCAACGACCGGGCCGTGCGCCACATGCGCAAAGCCCGCCTTGTAAAGGCCGGCAAGCAAGAAGCCCGTATCGCTGTAGCCCAGATAGGTCTTGTTACGGGCGACGGGTTTGAGCGCCGCGAGCACATGCTCCGCAATCCGGTCGGAGCCGTAACCGCCGCGCGCGAACCAGAGCGCGTCGAAATTCTCGTCGTTGGCGATGTCGAGAAAGGCTTTCGCGCGGGCGTCATCGTCGCCGGCGAAATGGCCGGATGACAGGAAGCATTGCGGATGAAAGACGATCTCGGGCGCGTCCTCGCCCCCGCCGTAAAGCTTGTGAGCGATCGCGGCGATCTTCTCCGGCACGGCGGGATCGAGACGCGAGGCGGGCGCCATGACGCCGATCCTGAACTTCCTTCCGTGCATGCGCGCCGTCGCTTGTCACCGCCCCGACCCGCTTATAGCTTCCGGCGATGACTCTCGACAGGCCTTATTTCCTTTGCGGCATCGGCGGTAGCGGGATGCTGCCGCTGGCATTGATCCTGCGCGGCCGGGGCGCCGCCGTGTCCGGCTCCGACCGGGCGCTGGACCAGGGCCGCACGCCCGAGAAGTTCGACTTCCTGCGTGCGCAGGGTATCCAGCTTTATCCGCAGGACGGCTCCGGCGTGAGCGATCCGAAGACGGCGGTGGTCGCATCGGCGGCGGTGGAAGACACCATTCCGGATATCGCCAAGGCCAAGGCGATCGGCGCGGAAATCAAGCTGCGTGCGCAATTGCTGGCGGAGCTTTTCAACGCTTCGGCGCAGAGCATCGGTGTGGCGGGCACCAGCGGAAAATCCACTACCACCGGCATGATCGGCTGGATCCTGTCCGCGCTCGATTGCGATCCGACCGTGATGAACGGTGCGGTGATGAAGAACTTCGTGTCTTCCGATGCGCCATTTGCGAGCGCGCTGGTCGGCAAGAGCGACATCTTCGTGAGCGAGGTTGATGAGAGCGACGGCTCCATCGCGCGCTACAATCCGAAAGTCGCCGTGGTGAACAATATCTCCCTCGATCACAAATCGATGGATGAGTTGCGCAGGCTGTTTTCCGATTTCACCGCCAAGGCGCAAACCGCCATTCTCAATCTCGACAATCACGAGACGGCGGCACTTGCCGGAAATCTGAAGTCGGATCGGGTGCTCACTTACAGCTTGACGGACGGCGAAGCCGATTTCGTCGCCGCCGATATCGCGCCAAAACCGGACGGTATCGCGTTCAACATGCGGGCCGAAGGCAAAGTCTTTGCAGCACGACTTCAGGTTCCGGGACGGCACAACGTATCCAACGCGTTGGCGGCATTGGCGGCCGTCAGCGCCATCGGTGTTCCGCTGAAGGATGCCGTGGAAGCACTGTCGCGATTCAGCGGCATCAAACGGCGGCTTGAGACGGTTGGGACGGCGAAGGGTGTCACCGTGATCGACGATTTCGCGCACAATCCGGACAAGATCGCGGCAATGCTCGCGACGCTGCACGACTTTCCAGGGCGTCTTCTCATCATGTTCCAGCCGCAGGGCTTTGGGCCGCTGCGGCTGATGAAAAACGAATTCATCCGTTGCTTCGCAGACAATCTGGCGAAGGACGACGTTTTGACCATGCCCGAGCCGGTTTACTTCGGCGGCACCACGGATCGCAGCGTGTCCAGCGACGCGATCATCGCTGGCGTGGTTGCCGCGGGCCGGAATGCCTTCGCCTTTGCCGATCGCAAGCAGTGCGGCGAGAAGCTGTTGCAAATCGCTCAACCCGGCGATCGCATCGTGGTGATGGGCGCCAGGGACGACACGCTATCCGTCTTCGCGGCCGAATTGCTGGATGCGCGAGAGCGCCGGTAGAAGTGGCTTTTTCGCTTCGTTTGTCGCGCTTTATACAAAATGATCCGTTAACGCGGCGATTGCCTTCGTTAAGCGCGGATTAGGCGTTTACGCTGCAAAGTTCCCCCGTGATGTTCGCCACAGGGGCGTGGGCGTGCTCAAGAATCTTTATGGCGGTCAGCGCACGGCGCGGACACAGGCCGAATTGAACGCAGTGCTGGATGCTCATGAGCGCTTCGTCGCTTCGCGCGGCGGCAAGCGCGCGCAACTCGGCATGGCCGATCTCAGCGCGTTGACGCTTTCGAACCGCAATCTTCGCGATATCGATTTCGCCGGCTCCTCGTTGATGGACGCCGTGTTGTCCGGCTCGAACTTCCAGAACGCGAGTTTCTACTGCACCGACCTTCAGCGCGCCGATCTTCGCAACACCAACCTGGTGTATGCGGACATGCGCGGCGCATCGCTGAAGGGCGCGAACCTTTCCTACGCCAAGCTCGACAACGCCGATCTGCGTGCGGCGATGATGATGTATATGTCGCCGGACGGCATCGCGATCGTGGACCGCAATTCGAATGGACCGCAAGGCGTGGACTTCTCGAACTGCTCGCTGAAGAAGGCTTCGTTCGGCAATGCCAAGCTGGACGGCGCGAACTTCGCCGGCGCCCTGTTGCAAGGCGCGGACTTCAAGGGCTCCAAGCTGAACAATGCCAGCTTCAAGGGCGCGGTGCTGACGGGGGTGAACGTCAAGGACCTCCAGCTTTCGCCGGAAGACCTCAAGAGCTGCGTCACCGATCCCACGCCGGAAACGATCAAGCGCTTCGATGAAATGCGCGGCAAGCTGGACGCGCATCAGCAATGGATCGTCAGCGGCGGAAAAGAGGGCGGTCACTGCGTGCTTGACGGCGAGGATATCCGCCTGTTGCAGAAGCTCGTTGTCGGCCGTCCGCTCACGGGGCTTTCCGCGAAGAATGCGATCGCGATCGGGCTCAATTTCGCGGGTTGCCAGCTTCAGGGCGCGAAGCTGGACGGCGCGGATCTGCGCGATGCCGATTTCAGCGGCGCGGACCTGCGCGGCGCCTCGCTCCGCGGTGCCAACATCACCCATGCGCGTTTCGGCAAGGCTGATATGCGCAATCTGCCGCTCATCAACGGCCAGTCTCGCGCGGTGGACCTTACGGATGCGATCGGCCTGGAAGAGCAGTTTTCGACCAGCCAACTCGAAGGCGAGACAGCGA
>JBQCJO010000115.1:0-2690 GCA_051952735.1 Rhizomicrobium sp. | reverse complement strand
ACACGATGAACGTCTCGCTCGTTGCGGCAAAGCAGTGGCGCTGGAAGATACTGGGCGTGATCGCGCTGTTCGGCTTGCTCGCAATCATCGACATCCTCTTCCTCGGCGCAAATCTTCTCAAGATTCCCGAGGGCGGATGGCTGCCGCTCTTCGTGGCTGCGGCGGTGTTCGTCCTCATGGAGATATGGCGCAGCGGACGGCGCGCGCACATGGAGAAGATCCGCAGCGAATCCATGCCGCTCAATCTCTTTCTCGAGCGTGCCGACAAGACGCCGGTGCGCGTCGCGGGCACCTCGATCTTCCTTTCCGCCCGCGACGACATCGTACCCGGCGCGCTGCTGCACAATCTTAAGCACAACAAAGTGCTGCACGAGCGCGTGATCCTGGCGCACGTGCTGGTGGACGACACCCCCATCGTGCCCGCCGCCAAGCGCATCGAAGTGACCAAGCTCGGCAAGGGCTTCTACAACGTGAACATCCGGCACGGCTTTTTCGAAACGCCCGATGTGCCGCGCGCGCTGGAAGATGCGCGCCCCTTCGGGCTCGCCATCGACGTGGAGACTGCGACCTTCTTCATCGGCCACGAGACGCTGGTGCCGGCCGAGCATCCGGTGATGGGGCGCTGGCGCACATGGCTCTACATGCGACTCGCCGCGTCGGCGCTGTCACCGGCGCGCTTCTACCGCCTGCCGCCCAACCGGGTGGTCGAGCTCGGAACCCAGACCACCATCTAGAGGCACCGATGTCCTCAGCAGCTTCCCCGCAACCGCATGGCGTACCTGCCTCGACGCGCCGCCAGATCGGCCTCACGATCGGCGCGCTGGGCGTGGTGTTTGGCGACATCGGAACCAGTCCGCTGTACGCCATGAAGCAATCGGCGCTCTCCGCTGGGGGCGCAGCGCCCAACATGCTGGCGGTGATGGGCGTGCTGTGCCTGATCTTCTGGGCACTGCTGATCGTGGTGACGGTCAAATATGTCGTCCTCATCATGCGCGCCGACAATGATGGCGAAGGCGGCGTGCTCGCGCTCGCGGCCCTTGCCCATCGCGTCACCGGGCTGAGCCGCCGCGTGAAGACTTCCATCGGCCTTGTCGCGCTGCTCGGTCTGGCGCTGTTTTACGGCGACGGCATGCTGACACCGGCGATCTCGGTTTTGTCTGCCGTAGAAGGTATTGGCGCCGAAAGCCCCGCATTCGCCGAATGGGTAATGCCGCTGTCCCTGATCATCCTTGTCGGTTTGTTCGTCATCCAACGTCACGGCACTGAAAAGATCGGCGCCCTGTTTGGGCCGGTAATGATCGTCTGGTTCATCGTGCTGGCGATCTTGGGCGTGAACGCCATCCTCAAGGCGCCGCAAATCCTGGCCGCGGTAGATCCGGAATATGCCGTCGCATTGTTCCGGCACGAGCCGTGGGTCGCCTTTGCGGGCCTCGGCTCCGTCGTGCTCGCCGTCACCGGATGCGAGGCACTTTATGCCGACATGGGCCATTTCGGACGCGGCCCCATCCGCAACGCATGGCTGTTCATCACCCTGCCTGCGCTGCTGCTGAACTATTTCGGACAGGGCGCGATGCTTCTGACGAGCCCGCAATCGGTGAACTTCCTGTTCTATTCGCTGGCGCCGCACTGGGCGCATTATCCGCTGGTGGCGCTTGCCACGGTTGCCACCATCATCGCATCGCAGGCGGTTATCTCCGGCGTGTTCTCCATCACGCAACAGGCGGTGCAGCTCGGTCAGTTGCCGCGCATGGAGGTGCGGCACACCTCGGCCACCGAGCAGGGACAAATCTACGTTCCGCGCATCAATGCGATGCTGGGCGTGGGAGTCATTCTGATCGTGCTGATCTTCAAGTCTTCCGACGCGCTGGCGTCGGCCTATGGCATCGCCGTTACCGGCGTGATGGTGATCTCGACCTTCCTCGTTGCCGTCGTCGCGCTGCGCAAATGGAATTGGAACCCGGTGGTTGTTGTCACGCTGTTCGGCGTGCTGGGTCTGATCGATCTGACCTTCCTCTCCGCGAATACGCTTAAGGTCATCGAAGGCGGCTGGTTGCCGCTCGCCGTCGCCGCTGCCGTGTTCGTGCTGATGGATACCTGGCGCGTAGGCCGCAGATTGCATCTGGATCGCCTGCGCGACGGCGCGATGCCGATGTCCCTGTTTCTGGAACGCGCCGACAAGAACGCACAGCGCATTTCCGGCACCGCCGTTTTCCTCACGCCGCGCACGGACCTGACGCCCGGCCCGATGCTGCATAGCCTCAAGCACTATCACCTGCTGCATGAGCGCGTGATCCTGGTGAGCGTGACGGCGGACGATGTGCCGGTGGTTGCGAAGGACAAGCGCGTCGAGGTCGAGAAGCTCGGCAAGGGGTTCTTCGCCGTGAAGCTGCATTACGGCTTCTTCGAATATCCGGATGTGCCGCAAGGCCTGGAAGAGGCGCGGCCTTACGGTCTGGTCATCGATCCCGACAGCACGACGTTCTTCGTAGGTCGCGAGATGCTGGTGCCGGCATCGCGGCCTGTGCTCAGCCCATGGCGCATCGCGCTTTACACATGGCTGGCGTCGAATGCCTATTCGCCGGCGCGCTATTTCCGCCTGCCCGCCAACCGCGTTGTCGAGCTGGGGACGCAGATCAGCATCTGACTTGACGAAATGGCTACAACCGCGTCTCGTTTGTGCAACGGGATGC
>JBQCJO010000114.1:0-3609 GCA_051952735.1 Rhizomicrobium sp. | reverse complement strand
CCGGCTGCAGCACCTGTCCAAGGATCGTCACAGTGCTCGGCCTTTGCGGAATATAGATAACGTCCCCAGGCTCCAGCAGCGGATCCTTTTGCGGGTTTGCGACGAGTTGCACCGGATCGGCGATGATAGATATGCGCCCCAGAGGCTTCGCGTTGCGCAATTCGGAAATCAGCGCAGCGACACCGGCATCGGAAACCGGTCTTGATCCAAGAGCCGTGCCGCTGGCGAGCAGCATATTCTGCATTTCATCGGCGGCGCGCTTGTAGCCTTCCTGCTCGATCGCGGCGACCGACTTGCGCAAGAATACAGTCCCGTACGGATATGCGACATCGGTGAGCCCGCCTGCTCTCAGCAGCAATTCTGACAGCCGTTCGCCCTTCTCGATTCTATAGTTGCCGGGAGAGCGGACTTCGCCCTGCAAATTGACCGAGCCGTTACCCACGGTGGCGTAAACTTCGCTGAAACGAATTTCATCGTGCGGCTTTACCACATAGGTGGAAAGCATGGACTGACGCAATGGAAGCAATTGCCGGGTTGTATGCGAAGTACCGGTCGATGCGTCTATCGACGTGGAAATCACTTCAACGCCACTTTCATCGGCCCAACCGGATGTACCACCCGCCGCCGCCACCAACGCCTGCAAATCCACGCCGGGACCGACAAGATAGTCACCGGCGCCGCGGACGGCGCCGCCGATCGTCGCCTGATGATCCATGAGGAAATGCATCAGGACCAGAGGATCAACTTTCAACTGCTTGGCAAAGTCGCCAAAGGTCATCGCCTCGCGGTTCGACGCCACCTGGCCCGGCCGCAACTCCTGATCCTCGTAGTTTTGCGCGAGCAACATATCCGGCGCTGCCTCGGGAGACAGGTTTTGTTGTTGCTGTTGCTGATTGGGCTGTGATGCCGGTGCCTTCGCCGCCGAAGCGGGTTGTCCGGCACTCTGATCGGCTTGCGGATTGACCAGAACGCCGCCATCCCCCAGCACCATGACCGAAAGCTCCGCAACATCCTGCCGCTCATCTTTCAAACCGCCATTCTGGCGCAAGAACCAAGGCGTACTCTCCAGAAGACCAGAATCCGTTGCCTGGCTTCCTGTCAGCAATTGAGATGTGTTCGGTTGATTTGCCGCATTCGGCTGGGTTGTGGTCGTCGAGGGGTTGTCGGCAGCGGTCGGAGCGCGCGCCAACTCTTCCGCTGACGTGCGGCGTTCCTGAAATGCACGAACCACAGCGGAGAGAAGCCGCGATTCCCGCATGGAGATGACACGCACAATATCATCGGTCTGCAGTTGAAGATTTTCACGGCCGTTTACGACGGCAGCCGGTGTGAAGGCGACCATACCGCGCAACAGCGTACTCGGGTCTCGGCGCGCAATAATGCCAAATAGCGAATATGGATTGTTTCCAAGCGCGCCCGGCTCTCTAAGGAGATCGGAAAGCGAAGTCGCCTTTCCAACGGAGTAATTTCCAGCAAGAGGCGTGCCGCCGGAGAGCGTCGCCTGACTCTCGATCTTGCTGGCCTGCGGTTGGACGAACAGAACTTCACTGTCGCGGATCATGCTGCCTTCGGTAACCGGAAGCAGTTCGGTGCCGCCGTTGGCACCGATGTGGATGACCGTCATGCGGTAGCGGCCGCGCACTTCCGTGCCACCACTGAGCTGCAGGATGGACCGCACGCTGATTGCCTTGGAACCCGGCGCGAGCTCATAGATGCCCGGACGCCGCACAAGGCCGGCTACGGCAACCGTCGCGCCCAATGGCGGCACGACGATCCGGTCGCCGTCCGTCAGCTGCACCGAGCGGGTGACACCGCGATCCGTCAAATATGAATAGAGATCGACCGGCACGACGCGTCCGTGCCGCACAATGCGAACGCCACGCAAGCTGCCCGTCTTTTTTACGCCACCTGAAAGAAGGATTGCGTCGGATGCGGTTGACAGGCCGTTCACGAGCCGCAGGCCCGGATTGTTGACCTCTCCGACCACAACCACACTCACTTGGCGCAACTGCCCCAGCGTCACGAACGCTTGAGTCGAAATATATGCTCGGCGGATTGCGTCCATTATGTCATGGCGAAAATCACCGAGTGTGCGTCCTGCCGCGAGAATAGGGCTGAGCCGCGGCAAGATTACTTGTCCGTCACGGTTGACGGTCGTCCGGAACTCGCTGTTCTCCTGACCACGGAGAGAGATTACGATTTCGTCACCCGGTCCGAGAATGTAATTGTCCTGCAGCGCGCCGGATTGCGGAACGGGGATCTGACCCGAAACACCGAATTGATCGTAACCAAACTGGCGCAAACGCACGCCTGCTCGATCCGACATAATTTGTTCCAGCCGAGAAACCGGAAGGAACGCACCGTTCTGCGAATTATTTTGCGATGTCTGGTTTTGTGACTGCCCGTTACCTTGCTGAGGCGTCGTATAAGGCTGCAGGTACTGCCCTGCCGCACCCGGCACCTGTCCATTTGGCGCATATTGATTCAGCAGCGAGCCGAGCCCACCGCTTTGCTGGGAAGACGATTGCAGCAATTGATCGAGAAGCGATTGATTGGAGCTCTGCGCATCGGCCTGCAGAGCGCAAAATCCCGCGAAAATGAACAGCAGCGTGAATAGGCGAAACAGGCGTGAAAGCACGGCCTTTCGCCCGCCCGTCCTGGACGAACCGCTCACTTTACTGTCCCGCATGATTTCCTCGACAGATAACCAACCCAGCGAGCCTCCCCTTAACACCCCTCTTAGTTTGAGTGAAGGCAAAGTTCTCTAAGCGCCACATTTATTTGACCTTTTTAACCTCTTCCGGCAAGTTCCGGCCCGTTAGCGATCAAGGGCGTTTTTGGCGAAATGGCGAAGGGAGCGCATGGGCTTGCCCGGGCGGGTTTGCACGCCCGCTGGCAGCGAAAGCTGCGCGCTTGTTCTGCGCATCTGCTCGTCGCCGGCATCCTGTCGCTGGCTACGGTCTCGCCCGCCGCGGCGCGCACCATTGGCGTCCCGCCACCCGATTCCGAGAACCTCTATGGACAGGTCGGCCTTCTGGAGATGCCGAGCGCGCGCTCGATGCCCGATGGCGAGCTGTCATTCACCGTCTCGACAACGCCTGCGATGGATCGCTATTCGTTTGGCTTTCAGGCCTTACCCTGGTTGGAAGCGACATTCCGATACGCGCGCATCGACAACTACCTTCCGAGTTTCGACCTCTACGATCGCAGCCTGGGATTCAAAATTCGGCTACGCCAGGAGGATGATTTCTGGCCGGCCATCGCTGTCGGTGCGATGGACATTATCGGAACCGGCGCCTTTGGCGCGGAATATCTGGTCGGCTCCAAGCGGTTCGGTGATTTCGACGCGACCTTCGGAATAGGATGGCGGCGTTTCGCCGGCACAGGCGAATTCGAAAATCCGTTCACGTTGATTTTTCCGAGCTTCAAGGAAATCGATACGAGCTTCGGTGTGGGTGGCGCGCCGGACCTCAAGCAATTCTTTCACGGTCCCAAAGCCGGCGTCTTCGGCGGTCTTACATGGGATACGCCCATCGATGGCCTGCGCCTCATCGCCGAACTCAGCGGTGACAAATACACAGCACAGACCGCGTCGGGGAAAGTTCACAG
>JBQCJO010000113.1:0-22988 GCA_051952735.1 Rhizomicrobium sp. | reverse complement strand
GAGCTTCTTGCCGTTCGCGTTGGCCGCGCTCCAGGTAACTGTCCCATTGCCGGCGCCATCGCTCAGCACACTGGAGACGACGATGCTGATATTGTTCTGATCGAAAGGATAGATGATCGCTGTGGCGGCATTGAAGATGTCCGACATGTCGGTCGCGGAAACCGCGGTTGTCTGCGCCACCAGGTCCGAGGCGCTTGAGGCCACCATGGTGACCTTTTGATGGCATTCCAGCGCATTGCAGAGTTCGATGGTGCCCAGCAGCATCGTGCCAAGGACAGGAGCGATGAGCGCAAACTCCACGGCGGCAAGTCCGTCGTGTGCTTTAAGGAGTTTTCGAAGACGGGTCAGCATACCGAACTGCTCGTGTAGGGCTCGGTACGAAACGCAGAGGCGGACGACAACAGGTAGATGCCTACTTTCGTGTTCGCGATCAGCGTGGACATCAATGGTGTCATCACTTTCCAGGGATAAAAACTCCGGAAAAGAACGACCTTGCAATCGGCTGCGGTGTCCACGGTCAGCTTCGCAGGGTCCACGGTGCCGTCACTTTTTGTGACGCTCACGTAAGACGAGCCGGTAAACGAACTATAGCTGCGCAGATCGACCTGAAGATTTTTCGTGCAATCGCTTTTGCTGATCAGGCCCGTGACCTCGCTGCATATCTGTTTCACGAGATCTGCTTGCTTCAATGTGCCCGACAATGTGCCGGTGCGTATCTGACGCGCGGTATCGTCCGTCGCGTTCTGCAGCATCGCGGAGCCGAAGAAGATCACGCCCGTCTCGATGATACCGAACAGGAAGAGAAAGAGGACGGGCGCTATCATCGCGAATTCGATCGCGGCGGATCCTTTTTTACCGTCCGTGCGCCAGCGTCGGCGAAGCCGGCGGCACGATCTGGCGATTGCAAAGGTGAGGCTCATGGCGCGTCCCGCAACAGGCCGCGCTATTACGCCGCGAAAACACTTAAGCGAAGGAAAACGGAGCGCCATAATGAACGCTTCGTTAATGCGAAACCCGCACGTCATCGTTAGCGGAATTGGCCGCTTTCATATTGCGATAATATTTCGATAACCACAGAGGGGGTTTGGAAAGGTTTTCCCAATCCTTGTGCTGGATGATGCCGTAGAGAAATTTCCGGGGCTATTCGGAATGTTCGGACAATCGTGGCGCGCCCTCAAAGCGCAAATCGCCGATTTTGCGCGCGCGCGGCGCGGCAATGTTGCCATGATTTTCGCGCTGTCGCTGATTCCGATCACCATCGCTGCGGGCGTGGGCCTCGATCTTTCGCGCGCCCTGATGGAACGTGCACGCCTTGCCGAGGCGCTCGACGCCGCGGGGCTTGCCGTCGGCGCATCGCAGAACCTTACGACCGATCAGATTAAAACGCTCGCGACAGCGTACTTCAACGCCAACTACACGATTGATCCGTCCTTCGGCGCTACGCCGCAGGTCGTGGTGACACCGGCGGAAGGAAACGTAACACTGTCGGCATCGGTCGATATGCCAACCACATTGATGCACGTTGTCGGCATCAACACTCTCTCAGTGGGCTACACATCCAAGATCGTTTGGGGCCAGACCAAGCTGTGGGTTTCGCTTGTTCTCGATAATACCGGCTCGATGTGTCAGTCGGACAGCAGTCCGAAAGCCGGCAGCCCCTGTGTTAACCCGTCATCCGGCTCCAAGATCGCAATGCTCAAAAGCTCCGTGGCGGATCTTCTCACCATCCTGAACGGCGCGTCTGCCAAGGCGGGTGATGTCAAAGTGGCCATCATTCCTTTCACCAAGGATGTGAACGTCGGCACATCCAATGCGGGCGCCTCCTGGATCGATTGGACGTCTTGGAATGCTGCGAATGGCACATGCAGCGTGTCGAGCAAGCGCTCGCAGTCCTCGTGCACGGCCACGAAGGGAACGTGGACGAGCGGCTCCTGCAACATTTCCGGCATCAATAGCCAGAACAGCTGTACCACAACGCACGGAACGTGGACGAGCAATTGGTGGGGCGGCGGAAGCTGCAATATTTCAGGCTACAATTCGAAGAACAGTTGCCAGAACGCGGTTGGCACTTGGACGCCCGGCTCGTGTAACTTCTCAGGATATACCACGCAATCCACCTGCCAGAACGCTTCGGCTGTTTGGACACCTTCGAATCACAGCAACTGGACCGGTTGCATCATGGACCGCGGCACGGACACCGCACCTTCGCCCACGACTACCACCAGCGGCTATGACGTATCGAACGCCGCACCGGTATCCGGCACGGCTGCGTCGCAATTCCCTGCGGAGCAATATAGTGACTGCCAATTCACAAGCTCCGGCACCACTTACAAACTTGCGCCGGTTCTCTCTCTTGCCAATGTCGGCAGCGGCGGCACAGTCAATTCGGCGCTCACGGACGAGGTGAACAGTATGGTCGCCAACGGCAACACCAATCAGGCGATCGGCGTTGCGTGGGGCTGGCAGGCGCTGACCAACAGCGATCCGTTAAATTCGGGCGCGCTGCCTGCTACCACCCAGAAGATTATCATCCTGCTCAGCGACGGCCTCAACACCCAGAACCGGTGGAGCTCCACTCAGGGCGATATCGACGATCGCGAGAAAGTGGCTTGCGATAATGCCAAAAGGGACAACGTCCTCATTTATACCATCTTCGTGGACATCGGCGGTACGCAGGGCAGCTCATCAGCGCTTCAATACTGTGCCGGATCGACGCCGGGATCGGGCGACAGCAGCAAATATTACGATCTCACCAGCGCCAGCCAGATCGACGACGCGTTTAAAGAGATCGGAACAAAGATTACGCAGTTGCGCGTCGCCCAGTAAGGCGGCCGCATCACCTATGCGTGTGAAGCTTCCGGGAGGACCGTCGTGGCCTCGACGGTTCGCAAACCGTAACGCAGGCTCGCCCGGACGATGACACCGGCGATCGCCCAGAACACAAGGGCGAGGGCGATGCCCGCGATGCCGTCCACGGCGTAGTGCCACGCGAGGTGGACAGATCCGACAAGGATAAGCGCCGCGAAAGCGCTCAGCGACCAGCCCAGCCAACGGCTAGCGCGCCATCCCCAGATTGCAAGAAGGAATGCAACCGTCACATGCATGCTCGGCATCGCCGAGATACCCGATACAGCGCCATGTCCATCGACGTAGGATTTCCACAACGTGTCCTGCACGCCGATAGACCAGACAGGCCAATGCGCCGCCGTCGCATGCAGATAAGCCATCTGCGCCGCATAAGGATCGGGGCCGATCTTGAGCAGTCCATAGAAGCAAGGGCCGGCTGATGAAAACACCGCCGCCAGGACATTGCCGCCGATAAACCAGGCAAAGGCGAATGCGAGAAGAAATTGCTTGCGCAAACCGCTGTTGCGCGCAGCAAAGGCCTGCGAGAACAGAACGCAAAACATCACCAGAAACCATGCATCGTAGAGGAAGTTGATGCTGGTCGTGATCCATGCACGACCCAGCCAGGGTTGCAGAATTTCCCACGGAAGCCTGCCCATGCCGAGCCAGCGGTCCCACTCCATGAAAGTCTTGTCCCACGCAAACGGATGGATCGCGGGAATCTGATCCTTCATTGCTGTGAAGCTCACCATCAGCGGCGTGAGCGCGACGAGTGCATGGAATACATTGCCGGTGCGATCTTCGGACATCAGCCGCGCCCCCAGCCGCTGTGCAAGAATGGAAAGAGGCTTATCAGGACATCCCGCCCGGACCAGCGAGATGAATTCGAACAACGCAACACCGGCCAGGGCAAGGAAGAGGAACTGTCCGACCATGCCGAGAAAGAACAAGCCGGCGCTGGCTTCAAGCTGAATGGAATAGATTCTCGTCGCGGCCAGCGTGGCGCCGCAAAAGAGGATGGCGCAGACATAGATCGGTATGTGGTCGGGAAAGGTTCGCGCGATGCTGGATCCAATAGGCAAAACGATGTTTCGCTTCGCCGCGTTCAGCCCTTTCGACAGCGCACGGAAATCTATCGCAACGATCATGCCTGCGAGCTTCCAGAACAGGACGGCGATAAGCGCGCCCGCAATTCCATCAACCGCATAGTGCCAGGCGAGGTGGATGGACCCCAAATAGATCAGAGCGGCATAGAGGCCGAAGATCGCTCCCCAGAGACGTCCGCGGCGAGCGCCGAGAAGCGCCAACAGAACACTCGCGCTCACATGAATGCTTGGCATCGCCGAGATGCCGGAGATCGCGCCGCCTTTTCCGACATAGCCGTTCCAGAGCGCATCTTCGAGATCGAGCGACCACAGCGGCCAATGACGCGCGACATCGCGCAGATAAGTCATCTGCGCGGCGTAGGGATCGTATCCGAGATGCAGCCGGCCGAAATAGCAGGGCCCCGCCGATGAAAAGATGATCGCGAGAACGGTACCTGCGATGAACCACACCAATGCGAACGCGACCAGATATTGTACGCGCACGGCATCGCGGCGCGGAGAGAATGCTTCCCACAGCAGCGAGCCCAGGATCAGCAAGAACCAGAATTCATAAGCGACATTCAGTCCAGCGGTGATCGCCGGGTGGCCGAGAAGAGGCTGCATCCATTCCCAAGGCTGACGCCCGAAGCCGATCGCCTGATCCCATCGCGAGAATGTCACGTCCCAGGAAAACGGATGGATGCGTGTGATGACTTCCTTCACCGCGTCGCAACCGGCCAGCAGCGGCACAAGTGCGAGGGTGGCATGAAACGCATTGCCGGCGCGGTCACCCTGCGTGAATTGCCCGCTCGCCCATCTTCGCACGTCCTGCAAGGGATGCTTGCTTCCCTCTCGCAGGGCATCGATGAGACGAACAATCCCACCGATGGCCAACCCCAGGACAATGAATCCGGCGAAAAGCGTCAGTGCGGTCGCAAAGGCAATGGCGACGCCGGCATCCATTGCCAGTGGCAATCTCCAGATCGCGGCGATGGCCAAAATCGCGCTGCAGAACAGCGTGCTACTGATGTAAAGCGGAAGGTGGTCGGGGAAAGTCCGGCGAACGCTGGCGAGAATTCTGCCCGTCTCCTGCTCAGCACTGCTCGCCACGGAAACGGTCATCATCAATCTTCGTCTCGACTGGAGCGCGGAGGCCGGCTTTTCGCGCTGAAACCGGCGATCTGCGTTCAGGGATTGGACGCAACGGCGGCTTTGGTGACCTGGTCCTGATGAGACTGCACTGTTCCTTGTGTGTTGCTCACGAACGCGGAAGGATCACCCGGACGCGGGTTCGTCTCGCAGTGCAGATGCGTGCAGGAGTAGTTGTAGGTGTCTGCGCCGCGGTTGAGCGTCACCGAGCCGACCACGCGGTTCGTCACATTGATCTGCGCGTTCATGACCTGATGATTGTTGGCGTCCAAGCCGATCATGTTGGTCGCGCCGAACGTCTTGCCCAGCAGATAGGCGTGATGGGAATCGATGATCGTGACGTCGGCGATGACTGGATTGCCGATGAAAAGCGTCGCGATATTCTGCGTGAAGGTGATCAGGCGCGCTTCGTCCATCGGGACGGTCAGGCCGTCTGTGTCGTGCTTGGCGGGATGTTTCGGCGCCGCAAGCGAGGGCGCGGAAAAGATCAGCAAGGCGGTTGCCGTCAGGAACACGAAGCGAAGCGCGCGCATGGATTTATCCTCGACCAAATCCCGCCAAGGGTAGGGCTCCGCTTGTAAAAGAAGATTTAAGTTTATTGCACCGATCTTCGCCATATCGCCAATGCAGCTACGCATGCGTTCTCGCGATCTCCCGCGAAAACCATCGGCGAATTGAATTCGCTCGCTTGGTTAAGAAAGCCCTTTTGTTTACGCCAGCGAGGCGTTTTCGCGCTCATTTCGTTTCACGCCGACACACAATCGCCGAGTCGAGGCCACCTGCGTTTTACATCGCGTTAATCGAGTCGGGCATACAGTTCCCGCGTGTCCATGCAATGGGCCGTCAAACGCAATCGGCGCCGGCTGGATCTCTAGGGTGTCAACAACGGAGATTTCCATGAAGAATCTTGTTTCCCGCTTTGTGCGCGATGAATCGGGCGCGACGGCCATCGAATACGGTCTGATCGCCGCTGGTATCGCGGTCGTCATCATCACCGCGGTGCAGCTCATCGGCTCGAACCTGACTGCAACCTTCTCGAAGGTCGCGAGCGCCGTGAAGGCGAAGTCGTAATAACTGGGCGCCGCGTTCCAGGCGCCGCTCTGTTCCGAAAGCTCTTTGGGCTGGGGACGGTCACAGAGGAACGGAAGCGGCGGCCGCCTTGATGGCGGCCGTTCGCGTTTTCGACTTAAGGCTCGATGATAGCGCATACGCTCATTCTGTTTGTCCTTCCCGCGCTGCTGCTCGCCGCTGCGGTCTGGGATATCGCGAGCTTTACGATCCCGAATTTCCTGCAAGTCGGATTGCTAGCGGCGTTCGCGCTGCTGATGATCGTTCATCCGCCCGGCGCGGGTGATTTCAGCATGCATCTTCTGGCCGGCTTTATCGGCCTCGTGGCCGGTTTCACCCTGTTTGCGCTGGGCTATATCGGCGGCGGCGATGCGAAACTCTTCGCCTGTGTCGCGCTCTGGTTCGGCATAGACGACCTGCTGGCCTATACGCTGGTCGCTTCCGTTTTCGGCGGCGCTCTTACACTGGGTCTCCTGGCGATGCGCAACTGGCCGTTGCCCGCCGCACTCGCCTCGCAAACCTGGCTTCTGCGCTTGCATGACGATGCAGAAGGCATCCCGTATGGAGCGGCGCTCGCGGCCGGCGCCTTTTTTATACTTTCGCAATCCGAAATCTTCCGCTCGGCCCTTGCCGGCTAGAGCATTTGCGAAGCTTTCCATTAATCAATTTCTAAAGGGTTTTGTGGTCGGATTGCCGCAAAGGAGCCGCTTTCCATGAACAGGTCGCGCGTTATCATTCTTGTGCTGGCTGCCTTCGCTGCCGGCATCGCCGCCTTGCTTGTGCGCGGTCTTCTCGGTGGTGGCACGCCGGCCGTGAAGGCGGCAATTGCGCCGGCGCCGGCAGCGATGATGAATGTTCTTGTCGCCGACAGTAATATCCAGCCGGGCACGGCGATCACGCCGGCGATGGTGCGCTGGCAGAGTTGGCCCAAAGCATCCGTCGATGAAAGCTTCATAACCGAAACAGGAAATCCCGACACCAATACGATCGTCAAAGGCACGGTCGCGCGCGCGCCGCTTACGGCGGGCGAGCCGTTGACGGGCACCAAGATCGTTCATGCTGATGCTGCAAGCTTCATGTCGGCGCGCCTGACGCCCGGCATGCGTGCCGTTTCTACGGCGATTTCGACGGACACGGGAGCGGGCGGCTTCATTCTTCCGAACGACCGGGTCGATGTGATGATGACCCAGCAAGTTTCGGATTCGCCGCGCCGCTTCGCCGCGCGCGTGATCCTGAGCGATGTACGCGTTCTGGCGATGGATCAGACGTTCACTCAGGACAAGGATCAGAAGACTGTTCTCGCCAAGACTGCGACTTTGGAACTTGATCCAGATCAGGCCTCGCTGCTCACACGGTCTGCTGCCGCGGGGACGATTTCACTCACGCTGCGCGCATTGGGGGATCAATCCAATGTTGCTTCGCGCACTGGTCGCAAGGAAGGCGGCCAAATCGTCGTCGTTCGCTATGGCGTGGCGCGTGGCGCCGATCTGGGGGGAGAGTAAGAGCCATGACACGGGGGCTTTTCGCGATCCTCGCTGCCGCGCTGACGCTGGCCGCTGTGCCAGCCGCCGCAGCTGACGCGCGCGCGACGCGGGTGATCAACGTAGCGACACATAGTGGCAGTGCGCCGCAGCAGCATATAACACTTGGCTTGGACAAAGCCGCGCTGGTGCAGCTCGATACGGATGCGCGCGACGTCCTCGTATCCAATCCGGCGGTTGTTGACGCCGTTGTGCGTACACCACGCCGCATTTTCCTCCTCGCGCAAAAAACGGGACAGACGAATGCGTTCTTCTTCGATGGCGCCGGGCACCAGATACTGACGATCGATATTCGCGTCGAGCGTGATGTGACGGATCTCGCCACGATGATCCATAACGACATGCCGAACTCGAATATTCGCGTCGCCGCGCTGAACGACAATGTCGTGTTGACCGGCATGGTGCAGAGCACCGGCGATTCCCAGCGAGCGCAGGATCTGGCGGGGCGCTTCGTGGGCGATCCCAACAAGGTCGCCAATTTGCTCAAGATCGATACCAGCCAGCAGGTGATGCTGAAGGTACGGGTCGCTGAAATGCAGCGCTCGGTCGCCAAGCAATTCGGCATCAATGCCGCCGGTGCGTTCAAGATCGCCGGCGTTCCCGTCATCGCCCAGACTTCCAATCCTTATGGGTTGGCGGGCTCGGCACTGTCTCTCGCTTCGGGGGCACAGATCGGATCCGTCGGAAGCGACCCTCTTCATCCCAGCCCCAACAATGTCCAAGGCGTACTGAACGCGCTTGAGCAGGTCGGGCTGGTTCACACTCTGGCCGAGCCGAATTTGACGGCTGTGTCAGGTGAGACGGCGAAATTCCTGGCGGGCGGCGAGTTTCCAGTTCCCGTCTCGCGCGATCAATATGGAAACGTCACGGTGGCGTTCAAGCAGTTCGGCGTCGGCCTTTCGTTTACGCCGGTTGTCCTGAGCCCCAATAACATCTCTCTGCAGATCTCGAGCGAGGTGAGCGAACTCACCAATACCGGCGCCTTTACTCAGGCCGGTGGCAGCTCGACGACCAACACTGGTTCAACAACCGCCGTCCCGAGCCTTACCATTCCCGCATTGTCCGTGCGCCGCGCGGAAACGACGGTCGAAGTTCCCTCAGGCGGAAGTTTCGCGATCGCCGGTCTGATGCAGCACGCGACGAGGCAAACGCTCGATCAGTTTCCAGGCCTGGGCGATATGCCTGTTCTGGGCGCGCTGTTCCGCAGCCGCGATTTTCAGAATGACGAAACGGAACTCGTCGTTGTCGCTACGGCCTATCTCGTGAAACCGGGCAAGGAAAAAGATTTCGCGTCACCGGGAGACGGCTTCGTGCCGCCCGCGGATGCAGAAACCATCCTGCTAGGCCGCCTCAACGCAACCTACAAAAACGATCCGCAAGGATTGAAATCAGCCGGTGCTGCCAAGACCGGCTTCATCGTCGAATAGGAGATCGCGATGGCTATGAGCGATGCAATGCGCGCTGCAGCGATCGCCGCGGTTCTGCTCGCGGGCAGTTGCGCGGCGCCGACGAACAATGGCGCAGGATTGGTCGACGATCCTGACATCAATCATCCGATCGTTGTGGATTCGGCGCCAAACGCCGTCCGTCTCTCTTTTTCAGCCGCGGATGCCGGTCTAATGCCGGATGATGCGGCGCGCTTCGATGCTTTCGTTGCGCAGTACAAGGCCGATGGCAACGGCCCCATCAATGTTACTGCCCCGTCGGGACCGACGTCGCAGCAGACGCTCTCGTATTTCGGCGAGCGTCTCGTCGCTGCCGGCGTTCCGCGATCCAGCATCATGGTCGGCACCCGCGATGATGGCGATTGGCGTGTCGAGTTGCGTTATTCTGGACTTGTCGCACATACCGTCGGCTGCAACGACTGGTCGTCGCAACAAGCGTCCGATACCGCCTCCAATCTGCCGATGGCGAACTTCGGATGTGCCGTCCAGCATAACATCGCAGCCCAGATCGAAAATCCGCGAGATGTCGTTGAACCGCGCGCACTCGGCGCTTCGGACGCGATGCGCCGTGCGACGGTCATGAGCGCATATGAAAAAGGCGCGCCTACGGCGGCCAACAAGAATTCAGATCAGTCCGTGGCCGTTTCGGACGTCGGTCACTAGTTCGGAGAGATATGATGGCGAAGTCGACGCCAGGCGGATTGGGAAATGGGAGCGACGAGGGCTTCGGTGCTGCGCCGCACGAGCGTCCCGTTCCGCGCATCTCCATTCAAGCTTTTTGCGAATTCCCGGATACGGGCGCAGCTCTGCAGCGCGCCGCCGCCGACCGCAGGCTTGCGAAGGCGCATGTCACGGTCCAGCTCGGCGGAATCGAAGCCGCTGTCGAGCATCACTCCGGCAATCCGACCCCGAATCTTCTGATCGTTGAGACCCGCCTTCAGGGCAAGACAGCGGTGGACGAGATCGATCGGCTTGCAGACGTTTGCGATCCGGCGACCAAGGTCATCATTGTCGGCCGCGTGAACGACGTTGAACTGTATCGCGAACTGATGCGCCGCGGCGTGAGCGAATATCTCGTGGCGCCGCTCAATCCGCTTCACCTGATCGAAGTCATTTCCGGCCTTTATCTCAATCCCGAAGCTGCCCCCATCGGACGGGTCGTGAGCTTCGTCGGCGCGCGAGGCGGCATCGGCTCCTCCACGCTGGCGCACAATGTGGGCTGGTGCATCGCCGAGCGCCTGAAAATCAATACGACCATCGTTGATCTGGACCTTCCCTTCGGCACTGTTGGATTGAATTTCAACGAAGAACCGAGTCAGGGCGTGGCCGATGCGCTGTCGAGTCCGGAGCGGCTCGATGATGTTTTGCTGGACCGGTTGCTGGTGAAATCCACGGAGCACCTTTCGCTGCTGGCATCGCCCGCAATCGTGGATCGCCAGTACGACGCCGATCACTCCTCCTACGAAGCGGTGCTCGATACTGTGCGCGCGGTGACGCCATGCGTGGTGGTGGACATACCGCACATCTGGACGCCCTGGGTTCGCTCAGCGCTGTTGGCGTCAGATGACATCGTCATCGTGGCCGGCCCCGATCTGGCGAGCCTGCGGACGACGAAAAGCCTTGTGGATATGCTCAAGATGAGCCGTCCGAATGACCCGCCGCCGAAACTCGTCATCAATCAGGCGAATATGCCCAAACGGCCGGAGATTCCGGTCAAGGATTTCGCTGAAACCGTCGGTATCGCGCCGTCACTCGTGTTGCCGTTCGAGCCGCAGCTCTACGGCTCCGCCGCCAACAACGGCCAGATGCTGATGGAAGTCCAGCCGCGCTCGACGACGGCGGACAGCATCCGTCAGTTGGCCGAGATGGTGACGGGCCGCGCCGTTCAGGCCGAGGACAAAAGCGTTCTTCCGTTCCTGTCGTTCCTCAAAGGCAAGAAGTCGGCATAAGCGATGTTCGGTAAACGCTCCGAGACAGGAAATGCTGTAGCTGCGCCGCCGCGTACAGAGCCGGCGGCGTCGCGTCCGGCGGCTGCGCCTCCGCCTCCGCCACCTGTATCCGAGAACGCTCCGCCTCCGCCGCCGCGTGCTGCTGTCGCGCCGCAACCCGCACCGATGCCGAGCAAACCCGTGGCGCGTTCTGTGCCGGATCAGCGCTCGGAAGACTATTACCAGATCAAGACGACGATCTTCGGCGCACTTATCGACACCATCGATCTGGCGCAGCTCGCCCAGCTCGATCCGGATTCGGCGCGCGAGGAAATCCGCGACATCGTCAACGAGATCATTTCCATCAAAGCCGTGGTGATGTCCATCGCGGAGCAGGAGCATCTGCTACAGGACATCTGCAACGATGTTTTGGGATATGGTCCGCTGGAGCCGCTGCTGGCACGCGATGATATCGCCGACATCATGGTCAATGGCGCCAATCGCGTCTTCATCGAAGTCGGCGGTAAGGTGCAGCTGACACCGATACGTTTCCGCGACAATGCGCAGTTGATGAACATCTGCCAACGCATCGTGAGCCAGGTGGGCCGGCGCGTAGACGAATCGTCACCGATCTGCGACGCGCGCTTGCTGGATGGTTCTCGCGTCAACGTTATCGCACCGCCGCTCGCGCTGGATGGTCCCACACTCACAATTCGTAAGTTCCGCAAAGACAAACTTACGCTCGAGGATCTCACCCGCTTTGGCTCCATCTCACCGGCCGGTGCTCGCGTTTTGGGCGTCATTGGTCGTTCTCGATGCAACGTGCTGATCTCCGGCGGTACCGGCTCGGGTAAGACCACGCTGCTCAATTGCATGACGGCCTATATCGACGTCGATGAGCGCATTATCACCTGCGAAGACGCCGCCGAACTTCAGCTTCAGCAGCCGCATGTGGTGCGCCTGGAAACACGTCCGCCGAACCTGGAAGGCCAGGGCCAGATCACGATGCGCGATCTTGTCCGCAACTGTCTGCGTATGCGTCCGGAACGCATCATCGTGGGCGAAGTGCGCGGACCCGAAGCGTTCGATCTTCTTCAGGCCATGAACACCGGCCATGATGGCTCGATGGGCACGCTGCATGCGAACAGCCCGCGCGAGGCGATGTCGCGTCTGGAATCCATGATCACGATGGGCGGCTTCCAGCTGCCCACCAAAACCATCCGAGAGATGGTCGTCGCCTCCATTGACGTGATCATTCAGGCCGAGCGCATACGCGACGGTTCCCGCCGCATCACCAAGATCACCGAAGTCGTTGGAACCGAGGGGGACGTCGTCATCACCCAGGATCTGATGACGTATGAAATAGAAGGCGAAGACGAAACGGGCCGCATCAAGGGCAAGCATGCCGGAACGGGCATTGTGCGCCCTACATTCTGGGACCGCGCCCGCTACTACAATCTCGATCGCGAGCTGGCCGAAGCGCTGGACGCGCTACAACAGTGAGGGTCAGCGGATGACTCTCGTTCTTACCGTCATGCTCGTTGTCTTGGCGCTGGGTGGCGCAGGGTTTGCCTTTGCCGGAAACACCGGCGCTTCAAAGAAGCGCATGGCAGCCGTGTCCGGGAGCGCAGCGACAGTTGCTGTCGGCCGCGGCTCTTCCGAAAACGCGCAACGCCGCAAAAATGTCAGCGCCCTTTTGAAGGACCTTGAGAAACAGCAGGCGGAGCAAAAAAAACGCGTTACGCTTCGCCGGCGTCTGGAATGGGCGGGACTGACGATCGAGCCGCGGACCTATTGGGGGCTCTCCGGTCTGGCGGCTCTTGCGGCCGTGCTGGTTTGTTTGCTCACGCATCAATCGATATTGCCGACATTGCTTGTCGCCGTGCCGGTGGGCCTTGGGCTGCCGCGGTGGGTTCTGAACTTCCTCAAAAATCGCCGCGAAAAAGCGTTCACATCGGAGTTTGCCAACGCAATCGATGTGATCGTGCGCAGCGTGAAGTCGGGCTTGCCGACCAACGAAGCGCTCAAGATTGTCGCGCGGGAAATACCGGAACCGGTCGCCGGAGAGTTTCACAAGCTGACGGAGGGTTTGAAAGTCGGCGTGACGCTGGAGCAGGGCCTCAAGAAAATGTTTGAAAACATGCCGACGGCCGAAGTGAGCTTCTTCGCCATCGTCATGACCATTCAGCAGAAATCGGGCGGCAACCTGTCGGAGGCCTTGTCAAATTTGGCTTTCGTTTTGCGCGACCGCAAACGCCTGCAGGGCAAGATCCGCGCGATGTCATCCGAAGCCAAGGCATCGGCCATGATCATCGGTTCACTGCCGCCCGTGGTCATGGGTCTCGTCTATATGACGTCGCCGCAATATATCAGCCTGCTGTTCTCCGAGCGCATGGGAAATATCATGCTCACCGGTTGCGTATTCTGGATGTCGATCGGCATTCTGGTTATGCGCAAGATGATCAGCTTCAAGCACTGAGGGCGAACATGAGCGGCCTCGACATCGGCTTTTTGAACATCTTCTTCGACAAAAACTTCCTGCTCACCACGATCACGGCTGTTTTTGCTTTCGCAACCATCGTGACCTTCGGCTTGCCGCTGCTGGAACGCAACACATTGGGCAACCGCATGAAAGCGGTATCCGAACGTCGCGAGGAATTGCGCGCCAAGCACCACGCCGCGCTCAACAAACGCTCACTCCGTTCCGAGCCGGTAAGCTTCATGAAGCAGACCGTGGATCGGCTGAAACTCTCCAATCTGATGGAGTCCCCGGACACGCGCGAGAAGCTCACCATGGCCGGGTATCGCGGCCAGGCGCCGATGGTGACCTTTCTTTTCTTCCGCCTTGTGATGCCGTTCATCGTATTCGGCGTGGTGTTGTTCTACCTCTTCGTCGTTACGCACTTCTCGTATTCGACGCTGATGAAGTTCTGCATGGCGCTGGGTGCCGCGCTGTTGGGCTACTACCTTCCCGACGCCTTTGTCTCGAACCAGATCCAGCGGCGCCAGCAATCCATCATGCGGGCCTTCCCGGATGCGCTCGATCTTTTGCTCATTTGCGTGGAATCCGGCATGTCCATCGAAGCAGCGTTCACGCGCGTGGCGTCCGAAATCGGCCAAACCTCCGTCGAATTGGCGGAGGAGTTGGGGCTCACCACAGCCGAGCTTTCCTATCTGCCGGAGCGCCGTCAGGCGTTCGAGAATTTGGCCAAGCGTTGCGGCCATAGCGGCGTGAAAGCTGTCGCCGCCGCGCTCAATCAGGCGGAAAAATACGGAACACCGCTGGGTCAGGCTTTGCGCGTGACTGCCGCGGAAAATCGCGAAATGCGCATGCAGGAAGCCGAGCGCAAGGCGGCGGCCCTGCCGGCCAAGCTCACGGTGCCGATGATCCTGTTTTTCCTGCCGTGCCTCTTCGTGGTGATCCTGGGACCGGCAATCATGAAGGTGATGCACACCTTCGGCCATCACTAGTCCGCGGCTCTACGCTCCGCGGACAGAACGCCAATATTTGGATATCAATCCGACGCGGTACGCAGTGCCGGCGGCGGTGGCGATTTGAGCGCTGGTTTGTTGGCCGCGATTTGTGCGGTTGGTTTGTTCGCCGGTTTGGTAGCAGCGGTTTTCACCGGTCCAGCTTTGGGATCCACCGGGACTTTCTGCATGACAATGCTGTTCTGACCGACATCCAGCTTGGACGCCACAGCTGCCAGGACCGGCTTTGCAGTCTTGGTTTCCAGCGCACGGGGCGCACGGTCTGCGTTGCGCACGGGGCCTGCTTTGGGATCGACGGGCACCTTTTGCATGACCACGTCGGATGTCGGCGGCTTTGCGGCGGCGACAACGGTTGAAGCCGGCGTCGAGGGCTGTGCCGCCGTGGCGGTTACCTTGGGCGCGTGGGCTGCTTGCATCTCTTCCGCCTTGGCCAAATTCGCAGCGATTTTCGGGTCACTGGAATGAAGAGCCGAAAGCATCTGAATAGCGCCGTCATAGTCGCCGGTCAGCATGCGGGATACCGCATAGTTATTTGTCACAGAAGGCTCGCCAGGTTTCATGGTGAGCGCACGAGCATAGGCCTTGCGCGCTTCGGCATGATTGTCGAGCTGGTCATAAGCAACGCCGAGTGCCGAATGCAGTGTCCAGTCGGCGCCGTTCATCTGCACAGCCTTGGTCAGAATGCTCGCGGCGTCCTTGGCATATCCCTGCTGGACCAGAACCTTTCCGTATTCACCAGCAACTCGCGGATCGTTGCCGGCGACAAGCATCAGCTGGCGCAGTGCTTTGGCGGCGTCTGCCAGTTGACCCTTCTCACGCAGATCCTTTGCGCGCGCGATTTCAGTGGTGAGCGTGGTCGGATAGGACGTGGCGGCAGGCGAGGTATGTTTGGCTTCGTCGGCATATGCGGCCGACATGGCGATGCCCGCGCAGAGCGCGATAACGGAAGTGCAGGTGAGAAGGCGGTTCATTTTCGTTCCTCTGAGGCCCGAAATATTTGAGGCTCAGGATGCTCGGGTACCTCTCAACAAAGGCTTAAGCATGTTGTTCAGAAACGCTCTGTCCAAATAATGTCGCAATAGATGCGTCCTATATTGAGGCATGGTGCGGCGGTTCACAGTCTCAGGCCTTTTCGGAGTGGTGATCACTGCTCTTCTCGCGCTCGCGGGCCTCATTGGTTTCGGAAGCGTTAACGGCTATGCCCAGCGCATCGCATTCACGATTGCGACCGGCCCGAGCAGCGGCACGTATTTTCCCGTTGGTGAGACGATCGCCGGCATCATCAGCCACCCACCTGGCGTGGATCGCTGCCAGCGAACGGCCGCTTGCGGTCCGGAGGGGCTGATCGCTTCCGCACAAACCAGCGCGGGCGCATATGCGAATGTTCTTCTGGTCGAGAGTGGGCGGACGGACTCCGCGCTCGCCCAATCAGACGTCGTGGCGCAGGCGATTGCCGGCAAGGGCGCCTTTAAGAAAAAGCAGGTTCATATTCGTGCGATCGCCGCACTCTTTCCGGAAGAGTTGCATCTGGTGGTTTTGGCCCGCTCGCATATCGACAGCATCGCAAAACTTCGCGGAAAAAGGATTTCGTTGGGCGCCAAGAATTCCGGTACGGCTGTGACGGCGCGCGCGGTTCTCTCCGCTTATCGTCTTCGAGCAAAAACAAGTCACGATCCGGCTGATCTCGCCGCGCAAAAACTTCTGGCAGGGAAGATCGATGCATTCTTTTTCGTCGGCGGCGCACCGGTACCGCTCGTTCAAGGGCTGATAGAGTCCGGGCACGCCAGCCTTGTTCCCATCGATGGTGGCGGGCGCGACCGTTTGCTCGCTCGCTCGGAGGGGATTTCGGAAGACACGATATCGGCAGGCACATATGGACATCTTCGCGCGACACCAACGATCAGCGTGCGTGCGTTGTGGATCGTGAACGAGCGGGAGCCGAAAGATATGATCTTCGCGATCACTCGCGCTCTCTTCAACCCGGCAAACAGAAAGCTGCTAGTTCAGGGTTCGCCTGCAGCGCGTTCCATCGCTTTGACAAAAGCATCGCGAGACCTTCCGGCGCCGTCGCATCCGGGAGCCGAGGCGTTCTATCGCGAGATCAGGCGTCAGGGATCGCCTTAGGCAATTCCGGCGTCGACCTCGGCCTGCGCTGCGACACCCCAATCTTTCATGGCGGGTAAAGACATCATGCGTTCGGTATAGCGGCGAACAGCAACAGACATTTCGATTCCATAGGTGACAAAGCGGGAGACGACAGGGCCATACATGCAATCGGCAACGGAAAAACTGCCGAATAGGAAACCATCAGACGATCCGAATTTTGCGAGCGCGATCTCCCAGGATTCCAGCACGCGTGCGATCTGATCCTTGGTTGCGTCGCCCAAATCCGGTGTTGGCACTTTCCGTGCAAAATCCATGGAAAGCTGTTCGCGCAAATCAGGAAAGCCGGAATGCATTTCGGCCGAATACGAACGCGCCAATGCGCGCGCACTGGGATCGGATGGCCATAGTTTCGCCTCCGGATGGCGCTCGGCGAGCGTTTCGCAGATGGCAAGGCTGTCCCATACTGTCGTGGTCGTACCGTTTTCTTCAATCTTCAAAACCGGCACTCGTCCTGCCGGCGAATGCTTGCGAATTGTCTCTTTCGTGGTGGGGCTATCTGTGCGGCGGAGCTGAATGAGAACTTCCTCGAATGGAGCGCCCGTCGCGCGCAGAGCAAGGTAAGGCCGCAAGGACCAGCTGGACCAGTTCTTCGTTCCGACCACGAGCGTGTAGCGCATAGCCATACTCTCCATTGCGATAGTGGACACTGCTTTCTAAAGTCACGCCGCCGTTATCGTCAAAGGTCTGCCATGCACGAGAGTATTGTGAAAAGCGCAAAGGGCGCCGTCCCGCTTCACGCCGTGAAGGCAGCCGATCTGAAGCGATGGTTGGCATCGCGTCCGGCGCGGGAGCAGGATTGGCTGAAGGCCACGAACTTCTCCGCCAGGGATGGCGAATTGGCTTTGATTCCCGGTACGCGAGGGCTGGCCTGGGCGGTGCTGGGGCTTGGCAAAGGCGCGGACAAGTTTGCGCTCGCACAGTTCTCGGAACAGCTACCCAAAGGCACCTACGCATTTGGCGATGTTGCCGAGGGGCACGGGGGGATCAACGGTGTGCTGGCCTGGATACTCGGCACCTATGTATTCGGGCGCTACCGCAAAAGCGGCAAGCGCGAGGCCAGACTTGTGCTTCCCAAGAACGTCGATGGCGAACAGGCATCGCGTATCGCGGAAGGCCTTTTTCTTTCGCGCGATCTCATCAACACGCCGTCCAACGATATGGGACCGGAAGAGCTCGCATCGGCGGCGCGCGATCTTGCAAAGAAGCACGGCGCGAAGATCTCGTTCATCACGGGCAATGATCTGCTGAAGAAGAATTTCCCGCTCATTCACGCGGTGGGGCGTGCATCGGTGCGTCAGCCGCGCCTTATCGATTTTGTCTGGGGCAAACCGAACGCGCCCAAGGTGACGTTGGTGGGCAAGGGTGTTTGTTTCGATACCGGCGGGCTCGATATCAAGCCATCCTCCGGCATGTTGATGATGAAGAAGGACATGGGCGGTGCCGCTACTGTGCTCGGCCTTGCCCACATGATTATGTCAGCGAAGCTGAACTTGCGGCTCCGTGTCCTCATTCCTGCGGTAGAGAATTCGGTGTCGGGAAATGCCTATCGTCCCGGCGACGTATTTCCGAGCCGCAAAGGATTGACGGTCGAGATCGGGAACACCGATGCCGAAGGACGGCTGGTCCTGGCGGATGCGCTCGCGCTCGCGGATGAGGAGAGGCCGGAGCTGATGATCGATATCGCCACACTCACCGGCGCTGCGCGCGCGGCGACCGGCTTTGAACTTCCGCCTTACTTCACCGATGACGAAGACCTTTCGAAGGACTTCATGCACCACGCAACCGACGTTCAGGACTTTGTCTGGCGACTGCCGCTGTGGCGCGGTTACGAATCCACGGTGAACAGCAGTGTTGCGGATATCAACAATTCACCCAGTTATGGCTTCGCGGGCGCTATCACCGCCGCGCTGTTCCTCAACCGCTTCGTGACGAATGCGAAAAGCTGGATGCATCTGGATAATCCGGCATGGGTGGATCGCCCGAAACCGGGACGCAGGAACGGCGCGGAAGGCAACACGGCACGAGCACTCTATGCGTTGATAGCGGCCCGCTATCCCGCCAAGAGCTAGTAGCCGCGCGCAAGATCGACGACGTTCTCCAGCGGTTTGCCCGCCCGGTGCCGCGCGATGCCGTCCACCGCATTCTTTGCCATCACGCGCGGATCGGAAATCGCTGCGACGTGCGGTGTCACCGTGATCTTGGGATGAGCCCAGAGAGGTGAGGATTCGGGCAACGGCTCTGTCTCGAACACATCGAGGGTCGCGCCGGAAAGATGGCCGCTGTCGATCGCCGCGATCAGATCGTCTTCCTTGAGATGCCCGCCGCGCGCCACGTTGATGACGAATGCATCCTTCGGAAGCTGTGCGAATGTTTTCGTGTTCAAGATATGCCGCGTGTCGGGCGTGAGCGGAAGAAGGCAGATCAGAATGTCGCTTTTGCCGAGGAATTTCGGCAATTCCTCGTGTCCGGCAAAACTCTCAACACCCTTGATCGTTTTTTTGGAGCGGCTCCAGCCGGCCACTTGAAAATCGTGATCGCGAAGGCGTTCGGCCACCATCGTTCCTATTTCACCGATGCCAAGAACACCCACGCGCGTGTCTTCCGTGCGGCGGGGAGGCACGCTCTGGCGCCATTTCTTCTCGCGCTGGAACTGATCGAACAGCCGTTGCTGCCGATGATGGATCAGCGTGTGCATGACGCAGTACTGCGCCATCTCACGCGAAAGCTGATGATCGACGAAACGGACGAGAGGAACGTTCTTGGGATAGTTTGGGTCGACCAGAAAACCGTCCACGCCGGCGCCGAGTGAAAACACCACTTTGAGATTGGGAAGCGATCCGAGCAAACCAGGTTCGGGCCGAAAGCCGAGTGCGTAGTCGATGGATTTCGGATCGTATGCATCGCGGCCGTGCACGACGACATCGAGGTCAGGCGCCATTTCGGCAAGCGGCGTGGTCCAAAGGCCTGCCCATGTGACGGGGACGGCGAGAAGAAGTGTCGAGCGCGCGGTCATGCCCGCACGCTCGCGACTTTCGCTGCCTCTTTCAAGTCGGGACTATCAGCCCTTCTTCGGCTGCGTATCCGCCGGTTTCGGCTTGCCGCCCTCGGGCGTGGCAGCCGGAGCGGCTGTTCCTGCCGGCGTCTTCGAGGCCCCAGCCGGTGTTGCGGCGGGTCCGCCTGGCGTCGCCGGGGCACCGCCCTGTGACGGTGCGGGTTCTGCCGCTTTGGGATTGGGCACTGGAATCGGCGCGGGCGAATCCGCGTCCGTGCGCAGATAGGCGATGAGATTGATGCGATCCTGTGCGCTGCGCAGGCCCGCGAAGCTCATCTTCGTACCCTGGATGTAGCCTTGCGGCGACTTCAGGAATTTGAACAGTTCGTCATAAGTCCAGCTTCCGCCCTTGGACTTCATGGCAGCGGAGAAATCGAAGCCATTGCGGCCTTCTCCGCGCGGCGAGGCGACAACGGCATACAAATTCGGGCCGATCTTGTTCGGGCCGCCCTTGGAAAGGTCATGGCACTGCTCGCATTTGTGCGAGATGTCATGGCCTTTATTGACGTCGGCGGATGCCAACACGGTGCCCCAGTCCGGCATCGCTTCTTCGGCGGGGGCTGCGCTGCTCGCGGTCGCCGTCTCTTCCACGCCTTCGACCACATAGCCGGGCTTTGCAGGCGGTTCGACCTCGAAGAGAGATTCGCTCGCGATCCGAACCACCATCACAAAGATCAGTGTTCCGAGAACCGCACCGGCGATCTTGTTCCACTCCCAGGAATCCATAAGGTCACGCTCCGCTTGAGGCTGGCTTTCGCCGATTGGAATCTTGGGAAGGCGAGTGCTTCCGCGAGCGGATGCCCGCAAGCGTTTTGCACCCCCAAGAACGCGGGCGAATTTGACTTGCGAGATGGGGTGCGTCATTGCGGCGGAACGTCGCATAAGTGCCGGGAGAATAAGGAAAAGCCCGATGAATCCCGTGATCGTCATTCCCGCCCGTATGGCGTCCACAAGACTGCCGGGCAAGCCGCTGGCCGATATCGCCGGGCTGCCGATGATCGTACGCGTTTGGCAGCAGGCGGTTGCCGCGAATCTGGGGCCGGTGATCGTTGCCGCGGCGGAGCGCGAGATTGCCGCGGCCGTTGAGAAGGCGGGTGGTATTGCGGTCATGACCGATCCGGACCTGCCGTCTGGATCGGATCGAGCCTTCCAGGCTGTCGAAATCTTCGACCCCGATCACAAGCACGACGTGGTGGTAAATCTTCAGGGCGATCTGCCCGCGCTCGATCCGGCACAGGTTTGTGCTGTCGCCGATGTCCTGGCGGCAACGGGCGCCGACATTGCGACACTCGCCGCAGAAATCGATGACCCGACGGATTACGACAATCCCTCGGTCGTGAAGCCGATCGTCGTCTGGGATATCACTGGCAATCGGGGCCGAGCGCTTTATTTCACGCGCGCGCGGGCGCCCGCTAACGAAGGCCCGCTTTTTCATCACATCGGCATCTATGCTTACACACGCGATGCCTTGTCACGCTTCGTGAAGCTGCCGCCGTCGCCTCTGGAGCAACGCGAGAAGCTCGAACAGCTTCGTGCGCTGGAAGCGAATATGAGCATCGCGGTGGCGCGCGTGGACAGCGTGCCGATCAGCGTCGATACTCCGGCCGATCTCGAAAAAGCGCGCTCGGTTATTGCCGGCTCCAGGAAATGAATTCGTCATGACGTCGCTGATATCGCGGGCCAAAAAAGTCGCCTTCCAGGGAGAGCCGGGAGCTTTCGGCAATCAGGCTGCCCGTGAAGCGCTTCCGCAAGCGGCGGCCATTCCAAAACCATCTTTCGAGGATGCCGTCGAAGCCGTGCGATCCGGCGAAACCGATTTGGCGATCATTCCGATCGAGAACGCGCTCCATGGGCGTATCGCGGATATCCATCACCTGCTTCCGGAAGCTGGCCTCTATATCGTCGGCGAGCATTTTTTGCGTATTCATCTGCAGTTGCTTGGCCTGAAAGGCGCTTCGCTCGCAGGCGTCAAGACGGTTTTCAGCCAGGCGCCGGCGCTGAGCCAATGCCGCAAGATCATCCGCGATATGAAACTGCGCGCGCAGGAATGGCACGATACCGCGGGATCGGCTCGCCATGTCGCGGAGCTGAAAGATCCGAGCGCCGCTGCAGTCGCATCCGCTTTGGCCGGCGAGCTTTATGGTCTCGAGGTGCTCAAGGCCGATGTCGAAGACGAAGCACACAATACCACGCGCTTCATCATCATGGCGCGTGAGCCGGACGACGCGCCGTACGATGGCGCGCCAGTGGTCACCAGTTTTGTTTTCCGCGTGAAGAACGTCCCTGCGGCGCTTTACAAGGCGATGGGCGGCTTTGCCACCAACGGCATCAACATGACAAAGCTGGAAAGCTACCAGCTCGGCGGTTCTTTCAACGCAACGCAATTCTATGCGGATATCGAAGGCCACCCGGATGACAGGCTCGTTCGGCTGGCATTGGAGGAGCTTCGCTTCTTCACCAGCAAGCTCTCGATCCTCGGCGTTTATCCCGCGCATGCCTATCGCAAGGAACTGCCGTGAACACAGCCGCGTGATATCGGCTGTCATTTCCTGCGTCTGAATTTTCTCCCGCTTACCTCGTGTTCCTGCCTTCGCTAGAGGGGATGAAAGATCTCAGCGGAGGGACAGATGGAAGACGTCGAGAAAATCGTTGCCGCTTTGGATACGCGCTATCAAGCGGCCGTGAAGGTCAACGACGTCGCTACGATGGCGGCGATCCTGCACGAAGACATGATCCTGATCCGCGGCAACGGCGCGATCGTCATGCGCGACGAGATTCTTGCCGGGGCTCGCAGCGGCGATATCGCCTACGAGATTCAGGACGAAGAGGAAGGAACGCAGAAGGTCCGCGTATGGGGCGACGACACGGCGGTCGTTACGGCCAAGCTTCGTATCAAGGGAAAGCGCCGCGATGGTGAGCACTTTGATCGCACGGTGTGGTTCAGCGATACGTATGTCCGCACACCGAATGGCTGGCGCTATGCCTTCGCGCAGGTCACGCAACCGCAATAACGCGGCCGCTGCTCAAAACTGATTGTAAGTCTTCCACGATTGCGGGAGCAGATCCCCGGCGTCGCACACTTCTTCCGGATCGATTGCGCGCGGAGTGTAGCTGCTTGCGCCGAGAATATGGTCGACGACATCGTGTTTTCCGAACGGAAGAAATGCCGTTTCGTGATACGAGAACAGGGATGGCGTCGAAGGGGCGACCCAGCC
>JBQCJO010000112.1:0-3264 GCA_051952735.1 Rhizomicrobium sp. | reverse complement strand
GCATCGGCTCCGCCAACTGGGCCGCCTCCGACCTCACCGGCGTCACCGCAACAACCAATGGCGTCGCGGCGACTTCGGATGTTTTCCAGATCACCGGTCTTGGGATCGTCCCGTTGGTGGCGGGCGTGAGCTATGCCGACATACCCGATGCCGCGCACGCGCCGTTCATCGTTCGCCCTTATCCAACTGACGCTGCGCTGGCGAAACGCTTCTATCAGGACGTCTGCCGCGCCAATGGCAGCATCGCGGCGGCAAGCCTTCTGATGCAGAAGTCGACCAACGCCACCATCGACGGGCCTCTCATGCTTCCGGTGGAGATGCGCGCAACGCCGGCACTTCGTCACAGCAATCCGGGTTGGCCGAACGCGTCGCCCACCGGCAACCAGATCAATTTCTACAACAATGCCGGCGGCGGTTTCGCTTCCATCACGGGCGCGCTCACCGTGACGACGGCGGGAGCCGATACGGCGAAGGGAATTATCCTTCGCCTGCAAGCCGGTACGAGCTTCAACGGCAGCGTCGGCGATATCGGCAATCTCTATCTCGGCTCATCCGCATGGCTCGCGCTCGACGCGCGACTTTAATCCGCGGGCATATCCGCGCGCGCCAGCCCGCGTCCCTCATCACGGTGCGCGCCTCTCGAATGAAAAAGGAGAACACATGTTTTCGGGTTACAAAACCTATATCGCTGGCGCGCTCACCATATTGGGTGCGATCGGCGGCTTTCTCACCGGCAATCTTCCGGTGGAACAGGCGGTCAATCTCGTCGTGCCCGCGATCCTCGCGATGACGGTGCGCCACGGCATTTCGACCGCCGCCAGCGCGTAATCGCTGAACGCATTGCTTGAAATCGGCAACTTCCCGCCGCGTCAATTCTCATCGGATTGACGCGGCGGGCCTTTTCGCCATGCTGGATCACGATTGCATCGAGGCCGCCATGAAAGTCAGCGAAGCGCTCGCCACGCGCAAAACCGTTCGTGCGTTCAAGCCGGACCCGGTTTCCAGAGCGACGATCGAAAAGATCATCGCGCAAGCCGCGCGTGCGCCGTCGGGCGGCAATGTGCAGCCGTGGAAAGTTTATGCGCTTCTCGGTCCCGCGCGCGACGAACTCGTGCGCCGCGTCGCCGAATTCCGCAAACAACATCCGATGGGAACGCCGCCCGAATATCACATCTATCCGCCGGAACTTACCGAGCCTTATCGCACGCGCCGCTTCCGCGTCGGCGAGCAGATGTATGCGACGATGAATATACCGCGCGAAGACAAGCCCGCGCGCCTGAAATTCTTTTCGAAGAACTGGGAATTTTTCGGCGCGCCGGTCGGCCTCATCTTCACGATCGAGCGTCAGATGCAGCAAGGCCAATGGGCCGATCTGGGCATGTTCCTCCAGAGCATCATGCTGCTCGCGCGCGAACACGGCCTTCACACCTGCCCGCAGGAAGCCTGGGCGATGTTCCATCCGCAGATCCGCGAATATCTGTCGGTGCCGGAAAACGAGATGATCTTCTGCGGCATGGGCATCGGCCATGCCGATGAATCGGCACCCGTGAACAGCCTCGTCAGCGAGCGCGCGCCGGAAGCCGAATATCTGACGGTGCGGGAAACGGCATAAAGAAGAGGGGTGGGGGCGGTACCCCCTTCATTTCGCAATTCAACTACCAGCGCTGTGCCGCCGCCGCGCCGCGACCTACCAAATCTGCGCTGCCGGGCTTTTCTGAAATCACCGCAATACAAATATGAGAAACCCGCACCGGATTTCTCCGGTGCGGGCTCTCGCTTGACGGCGACGTGTCCTGCGTGGAGGGGCTTGCCGCAGAACCCGGCCTCAAGGCCTTTGTCCGGTCTGTTGTGGTAAACAGGCGGAGCATTTGTCTGGGGCGGAGAATGCAGCGTGGCGGCTGAACGGACTCTGGATGGCGCATTCATGCGCCGTTCATCGCGGAAAAGTTAGAAAAACCCATGTTTCGGGCGTTTTTTTTGGCGTTTTTGGCCGTGCTTGCGTTGGGCTCCGTGCCCGCCTCCGCACAGCCGAGACGCTCGCCTGATGTTCAGCCGCTGGATCGCGTGCTGCCGCAAGTGCGCAGCCGTTATCCTGGAAACTTTTACGACGCGGACGGTCCCTTCATGGATGAAGGCGGCAATCCGCATTACCGGCTGAAGTGGATGACGCCGGAAGGCCGCGTGATGTGGCTCGATACCGATGCGCGCACTGGCCGTGTGCTCGGCGTCGAGCACGGTGGGCGCCGTGGTGGTGGCGAGCGTTACAACGCGCCGCCGCGCGATGCACCGCCGCCGGATTTCGAGGGCCGCGGCCGGCCCGATGATGGCGATCGCGGCGGCAATCCGTATCGCGGCCGCGACCGCTGGCAACATGGTCCGAACGACGATCGCGGCTGGGGCGGCGGAGGAAATTGGAACGGCGGAGGCCGTGGCAATAGGAACGGTGGGGGGCATGGCAACTGGGGCGGCAATCATGGCGGACATGGCGGCGGGCACCACGGACATGGACACTGACAATGCGAATCCTACTCGTTGAAGACGACAACGATCTGCAGCGCCTTCTGAAGAAGGCGCTCGCCGATGCGGGCTATGTGGTGGACACCGCGAGCGACGGCGAGGAAGGCCACTTCCTCGGCGACACCGAACCCTACGACGTGGTGATCCTCGATCTGGGCCTGCCGAAGATGGATGGCGTGCGCGTGCTCGAGAAATGGCGCCACGACGGCCGCAAGATGCCGGTGCTCATTCTCACCGCGCGCGACCGCTGGAGCGACAAGGTTGCGGGCTTCGATGCCGGTGCCGACGACTATCTCGCCAAGCCCTTCCACACCGAAGAGCTGCTCGCGCGCGTGCGCGCGTTGCTGCGCCGCGCCGCCGGTCTCGCCACCTCGGAGATCGATGTGGGGCCGCTCAAGATCGACACGCGCGCCAGCCGCGTGATCGTCGACGGCAACCCGGTCAAGCTCACCAGCCTGGAATACCGGCTGCTCGCCTATCTCGCCCATCACAAGGGCAAGGTTGTCTCGCGCACCGAACTGGTCGAGCATCTTTACGATCAGGATTTCGACCGCGACTCGAATACAATCGAGGTGTTCGTGGGCCGCCTTCGCAAGAAGCTCGGCGTGAACGTCATTCAAACGGTGCGCGGCCTTGGCTATTGCCTCGATTCGAACGCTGACAGCGAAAATCGCGCCAAAGCTTGATTCCCTTCAGGCGCGGCTCATCGCGGCCGCGGCTGTGTGGACGGTGCTGGGGCTCGTCGTC
>JBQCJO010000111.1:0-2468 GCA_051952735.1 Rhizomicrobium sp. | reverse complement strand
CTTGGTTTCACGCTCGCGCTCCAGCTCACGCGCAAGAAGGACGGCAAGGCCGTCAATGCGCTTCTGCCGGTGCCCACGCAGTTGCAACGCTTCCTGAAACTTCCTGGCGGCAACGGCCATGTGCGCTTCATCGCGCTGGAAGACGTCTTCGCGCTGTTCCTGAACAAGATATTCCCCGGCTACACCTCGAATGGCTGCGGCCTCTTCCGAATCCTGCGCGACAGCGACGTGGAAGTTGAGGAAGAGGCGGAAGATCTCGTCCGCCTGTTCGAGACGCTGCTCAAGCGCCGCCGCCGCGGCTCTGTCATCCACATGAAATGCGCCGCCGCCATGCCGGAGAGTCTGCGCAATTTCATCGCCGATCAATTGTCGCTCAAGAAATCCGAGCTTGTCATCGTCGATCACATGATGGGCATCTCGGACATGAAGCAGCTCATCGTGCCCGAGCGGCAGGATCTGCAGTTCAAACCCTACAATGCGCGCGTCCCGGAGCGCATCCGCGATCATGGCGGCGATTGCTTCGCAGCCATCCGCGCCAAGGACATCATCGTCCATCATCCGTTCGAGAGCTTCGACGTGGTGGTGCAGTTCCTGCGCCAGGCCGCCGCCGATCCGAGCGTGGTGGCGATCAAGCAGACGCTCTACCGCACCTCATCCGACAGCCCGATCGTCTCCGCGCTCATCGAAGCAGCGGAAGCCGGCAAGTCCGTCACCGCGCTGGTGGAACTGAAGGCGCGTTTCGACGAGGCCGCCAACATCAAATGGGCGCGCGATCTGGAGCGCGCGGGCGTGCAGGTGGTCTATGGCTTCATCGAGCTGAAGACGCATGCGAAGGTGAGCCTCGTCGTGCGCCGCGAGAGCGGACAACTGCGCAGCTATGTGCATTTCGGCACCGGCAACTACCATCCGCAGACGGCGAAGGTGTACACCGACCTGTCGCTGTTTAGCGCCGATCCCGCGCTCGGCCGCGACGCGGCGCAGCTTTTCAACTTCATCACCGGTTACGCCGAACCCGCGAACCTCGAAAAGATCGCCATCTCGCCGCTCACGCTACGCGGCCGCCTCATTGATTCCATCCAGGAAGAGATGGTCCATGCGCAGGCCGGAAAGCCCGCTGCGATCTGGGCCAAGCTGAACGCGCTGGTCGATCCGCACATCATCGACGCGCTCTACAAAGCCAGTCAGGCCGGCGTGCAGATCGATCTTGTCGTCCGCGGCATTTGCTGTTTGCGTCCCGGCGTGCCGGGGCTTTCCGACAACATCCGCGTCAAGAGCATCGTCGGCCGTTTCCTGGAGCATGGCCGCATCGTCTGTTTTGGCGCGGGGCATGGATTGCCGTCGCCGAAAGCCAAAGTATTCATCTCGTCCGCCGACTGGATGCCGCGCAATCTGGACCGCCGCGTCGAAGCACTGGTCCCTATCGAAAATCCCACCGTGCATGAGCAGGTGCTGGAGCAGATCATGGTGGCGTTGCTGAAGGATCAGGCGCAAAGCTGGAACATGAACCCGGACGCGACCTATACCCGCGACCCCAAGGCCATGTCCGAGGAAGCGTTTTCGTCGCATACTTACTTCATGACGAATCCCTCGCTCTCCGGCCGCGGCCGCGCGCTCAAGAAATCCATTTCTCTCGCCGCGAAGCGGGACTGATTGATGGCGCCAGCGGGCACAACCACGGCCGATACGCGGGGGGCCTCGCTCTCGCACGGCCGCAAGGGACATGGCCCCGTCGCCATCGTGGACATCGGCTCCAACTCCGTGCGTCTGGTGATCTACGAGGATTTTTCGCGCACGCCCGCCGTTGTTCACAACGAAAAGGCGATCTGCGCCATCGGCCGCAACATGGTCACCACCGGCCGCCTGCACGACGAAGGCATCACCATGGCTCTGGAAGCGCTGGGCCGCTTCAAGATGCTGGCCGATGCACACAAGGCCGAGATGCGCGACGCCGTTGCCACCGCGGCTGCGCGCGATGCGTCGAACGGCGCGGAATTCGTGCGCAAGGCCGAAACATTGTGGGGCGGGCCGATCCGCATTCTCTCCGGCGAGGAAGAAGCACGGCTTGCCGCGGAAGGCGTGATCGCCGGAACGCCGGATGCCGACGGCCTCGTCGCCGATCTCGGCGGTGGCAGCCTCGATGTCGTGACGGTGCGCAAAGGCAAGACCGGCAATGCGATGACGTTCCCCTTCGGTCCGCTGCGTTTGATGGATCAGTCGAAAGACGATCCCGACAAGGCGCGCAAGCTGGTCGATCGCGGTCTCGAAGGGTTGTCGAAGCTCGGCGATCTCACAGGGCGCTCCTTGTATGCCGTCGGCGGGGCATGGCGCAGCTTTGCGCGCATCGACATGGAGAATCGCAACTATCCGCTGCATGTTCTGCACGACTATCCCATCCCGCGCGGCCGCGCGCTGGGCCTGTGCGAAATCCTCAGCCGGCAGTCGAAGAAATCGCTCGACCTAGATCGGAA
>JBQCJO010000110.1:0-3011 GCA_051952735.1 Rhizomicrobium sp. | reverse complement strand
CAGCGCGATTTGAAGGCGATCCACGGAACGCTGCATCTTTTTGCGTTCTTCCATCTGAACATCATGTTCTCTTCCATCGAAGAGGAGCAGCGGGCAGAGGTGATACGCCGCTGCTATTGGCCGCTTCTGGACCTGGCCGCCGAGCATGGTCCCATCGGCATCGAAGCGACGGGTTACACGCTGGAAGTCATCGACGCGCTCGATCCGGAATGGATCGGCCGCTGCCGCGCGCTGATCGCTGCCGGCAAGGTGGAACTGATCGGTTCCGGCTATGCACAGCTTATCGGTCCGCTTGTTCCTGCGCGCGTTACCGAAAAGAACCTGAGCATCGGCAATGTGATTTACAAAGGCCTTCTCGACGTTCAGCCGAAGCTCGCGCTCGTCAACGAGCAGGCTTATTCGGCGGGACTCGTCGGCCTTTATCTGGACGCCGGTTATCGTGCGATCCTGATGGACTGGGATAATCCCGGCGCGCAGCATCCCGAATGGCCGGGTGAAACGCGCTATCTGCCGCAGCAGGCCGTAGGCGGCGATGGCCGCGCCATCGACCTCATCTGGACCAACACCGTCGCTTTTCAGAAGCTGCAGCGTTTCGCGCATGGCGACATCGCGCTGGACGACTATGTCGGCTATGTCCGGACCCAGCTTGCGAAGACCGACCGCGCACTCTGTCTCTATGCCAGCGATGCGGAGATTTTCGATTTCCGTCCCGGCCGCTACAAGACCGAAGAGAAGATTGCGGACGGCGGCGAATGGAAGATGCTGGCGCGCGCTTTCGGGCGGCTGGCGCAGGAAAAAGAGTTCGCATTCGTCGCGCCGTCGGGCGTGCTGCCGCTGACGGATACGCGTGATGCCCGGCAGAAGCTGCATCTTCAATCCGCCGCTTGCCCGGTGCCGGTAAAGAAGCAGCGCAAATATGCTCTGGCGCGTTGGGCGGTCACGGGTCGCGACGACGTCGCCATCAACGCCGCCTGCCAGCGTGTCTATGAAGGCATCGCCGCCGCCAAGCACGATACTGCGGCCTGGAAAGAGCTTTGCTATCTTTGGTCGTCGGATTTCCGCACACACATCACCGACAGGCGGTGGACGGAGTTTTGCGCGCGCCTTCGGGCCGCCGAAGAGAAATATGCGTCTGCCGCGCATCGTGAAGACGCGGTGCCGGCAAACACATTGCGCTTTGTGCCCGCGAACGGCCGCGCCGAGAGCCGCTTCATCGATATCGAAACGCCCATGCTGAAGGCGCGGCTGGATCGCCGCCGTGGTCTTGCCATCGAGTCGCTTCAGTTTGCCGGACAACCTGCGCCGGTTGTCGGCGGCCTGCGGCACGGCCATTTCGACGACATCGCGTTGCAGGCCGATTGGTACACCGGCGATTGCGTCTTCGAAGCGCCCGGCGAGCACAAGGTCACCGATCTGGAATGGTGCGAGGCGCATGTCTGGAAGGATGCCGGTGGCGACATCGTCGCACATGGCCTGATCGCAACGCCGCTCGGTCCCATCCGCAAGACATTGCGCTTTGGCATGCACAGGCCGCGCGTCGGCTTCGATATTGAATTCGACTGGAAGGAATGGGGCCGCGGTGCGCTGCGCATGGGGCATTTCACCTTGCTGCCCGGCGCGTTCGAATGGACGAAGCTTTCCTTAACCACCCACAATGGCGGTAAGGAAGCGGAAACCTTTTCGCTTAACGGACATGCGGTGGATCATGGCGCCGCTGTTTCCTTCCTTGTCTCTTCGTCTTACGGCGTTGGCATGACCGAAGGCTGGGCCGAACTCGGCGACGACAGCACACGCGTCCGCATCGATGTGGACCGCGCCACAGCGCCGCTTCTGGGCCTTCTCACGCATCGCCGCGCGGCGGGCAGCGTGTTCTGCCAGCTTCAACTCTCCGCGCTCGAACTCGACGAGACGCGCAAACCTTGCGCGTTCGTAAACGGTCCGCGCCGCTTCCGGTTTGGTATATCGGCGGCCTGAGCTTTAGCTCCTGTTAAACATAATTTGAAACCATCGCCGCGCTTAAGAGGGGCATTCCCATGGCGCAGCGCGCTGCGAAGATCTATCTGCCGGTTTCCAACGACACCACCGAAGTTGAAACTCCCACAACGCCGAGCGGTTTCCGTTCCTTCAACCAGCCTTGGCTCGATCTGAACGACAAGGGCGTGCTCGTCACAGGCGGCACGGGCTCCTTCGGCAAGCACTTCGTCAAGACGGTGATCGAGCATTACAAGCCGCGCCGCCTCGTCATCTTCTCGCGCGACGAGCTGAAGCAATACGAGATGCAGCAACTGTTCCCGATGGAGCAGTATCCGTTCATGCGCTACTTCATCGGCGATGTGCGCGATCGCGATCGCCTTGAACTCGCCATGCGCGACATCGACTATGTGATCCACGCCGCGGCGCTGAAACAGGTGCCGACGGCCGAGTACAATCCCTTCGAATGCATCCGCACCAACGTGATGGGCGCGGAGAACGTGGTGTCCGCAGCACTGGCGCGCAATGTGCGCAAGGTGATCGCACTGTCCACCGACAAGGCTGCCAATCCGGTCAACCTCTATGGCGCCTCGAAGCTGGCATCCGACAAGATCTTCGTCGCGGCCAACAATCTCTCCGGCGCGGACGGCACCAAATTCGCCGTGGTGCGCTATGGCAATGTGTTCGGCTCGCGCGGCAGCGTCGTTCCGTTCTTCCAGAAGCTGATGAGCGAAGGCGCCAAGGAATTTCCCATCACCGACGAACGCATGACGCGCTTCTGGATCACGCTGACGCAGGGCGTGAACTTCGTGCTCTCCAGCATGGAGCTGAGCCAGGGCGGCGAGATCTTCGTGCCGAAGATCCCCTCCACCACCATTCCCGAGCTCGCCAGCCTCATTGGCCCCAAGATCGCGCAGAAGGTGGTCGGCATCCGTCCTGGCGAGAAGTTGCACGAAACGATGATCCCGGCCGACGACTCCCGCTGGACGGTCGAAATCGACGATCGCTTTGTCATCCTGGCCAGCTTCGCCAACAAAATT
>JBQCJO010000109.1:0-14539 GCA_051952735.1 Rhizomicrobium sp. | reverse complement strand
GGCAACCACGGCCTTCGTTCGTGGGGTTATGCGACGGGCGACATCCTGAAGATCGAGATTGAAAGTGGTCCGGGAGACATCCGCGAAGACAGGCTTGCCGCCGCAGTAGATGACGGCGTTTGCGGTGGCCACCCAAGTGAACGCGGGCACAATGACCTCATCGCCCGGTCCCACATCGGCTGCCAGAAGTGCCAGGTGAAGACCCGTCGTGCATGACGTTACCGCCAGTGCATGCTTCACGTCGTGCAACTGGGCAAAACGCTTCTCGAAAGCCGCGACTTTGGGGCCTTGGGTCAACCAGCCGGAGAGCAAGGGCTCACGCACGGCATGCCACTCCTCATCGCCGAGGGAGGGGACTGCAATCGGGATTTTACGCATAATGCTCCGCGGCCAGCAGGGGCCTTTTTTGGCGAGCAGGTTTGATACAATCCGCGGGCCATTGGTTCAACTACAGCCCGCATTTTTGGCTAAAAACCGGGTTAGCGGCGCAACAGCACGGCCCGGAGGGGCCGCGCGATGCGGTCTCGGAAGGCGTTGGCCCCACCGCCTGGAAGAATGCCGTTCATCACCCGGGACAACGCCGCATTGGCAGCACGCAATCGGCGCGCCCGCTCAAATGTCTTCCGATTGTCCGCTTCGATCGCCGACCATTCGTCGTCGGTATGGCGCTTGCCAGAAACGCGCCCGCGCATTTTCTCATCAACTGCTGCGTGAACTGCGTCCTGCAGGGCTTGGTGGCTGTTCCGCCGGGCGAGCGCGCACTCGCGGTAAGCTGTTTCGATAATCGGTTGTGCTTTGTCCGGATTGCGCAGGATTTCGACCACCTCTCGCATGTTGCTGTGGTCCTTCTGCAGCGGAACATAGTGCTGGAACGGTGTGAGCCTTCCGGAATACTCACCAGGATAAAGCACCATAAGCGTCTTCATCGCCGCAGCCTCAAAGCAACGTGGTGAAATCTGCGCCATGGAAAACCGGCCATCCACATCGGCGAAGAAGCGGGCCTGCGCTTCTTCAAAACTGAGATTGGGGGTCTGTGCGACAGCGGCGTCGACGGCCGTTCGGATCGTGCCGTCGATATCCACAACGCTTGCGCCGCTTTCTGTGCCTAGAACAGCTTTGCAGCTGCCGAGAAACTGGATCCATTTCTCGCCGTAGAGGCGATCTTGCTCCCGAGTGGAGATATCGCATGCAAGGCCAAAGCCCTCAGCGTCGCGCTGGAAACGCTCGGCTATCGTCCATTTCTCCTGCGCAAGTTTTCCCAGCCAAAAAGGCGTCTTGCGTGCCCGATAACCCACATCGATGGCGCGCGCCGAATAAGGAACAAGGTTTCGCCCTAGCAGGCTCTCATCGACATAACCCGTGAGCACGTTGACGAGATTCACTTTAGGAAGTTCGGATTCTGGATAAATGCTCCCCATGATATTCTCCGGCATGCAGGTAAAAAAAACGTCTGCGCGCAGCGTCCGCAAAGCGGAGATCGTTCTTTTCACATTGCGATGCTCGTCTTGCATGAAAACGCATTTGATCGCCCGGGACGCTCCCAGGCGTTCGATTGATTCTGCCAAAAGCGATATCGGACCCTGAACGTCTTCGCTCGCCATAAGCGAGTAGTGAATGATCACGACATCGAAGCGGTCGAGATCGAGGCGCGCCGGTAGCTGCCATGCGACGTTCAACGAACGGCATTCGCAACCGGGGAGCGTTTCAAGAGCCCGAATATGATTGGACACAGTGCTCGCGGTCTCGCCGGGCAGGGCATAGAGGAGCAGGACAGACGGCGTGCTCGGCATGATCAAGTAGCAGATCGTTCTTTCAGCGTTTGCGCGGGAATACAGTCTTTATGCTTTGGCGCGTCAATGAGCGGCAATGTCGAGGTGCGGGATGCCTGATTGGCGCGGACGCTCGCTCTCTCTGCACCAGCCGCCCTGCCGCGATGTGTTTGCAGAACAGTTCTCACTTGATAATAACCGTAGTTTAGTTATGGACTTTTCCCAGGGCTCGTGTGTGGATGATCGTGCCGCTCGTATTCGCCAAACGGCAATTGCGCGCCATGGGCGAGGATTCGGGGGCAAGCTCGAGCTTCGGTCCGCGTCGCCATTTTCAGCGCCGCGCCCTTCGAAAATAGGTTGTTTTCTAGTCGGTTAACGGCTGGCACAGCCACTGTCTGGCCGTTATATACCGCCCGGGCGAAACGGCGCCGCCAGGGCGCCACAGAGTGATGGATCAGCAATGAGCAAGCGCAGCTTTCAGGGCAAAACCATTCTTGTCGTCGGAGGCGCCGGCTTTGTCGGGTCCAATCTTTCGCACCGTCTGGTCGCGGAGAAACCTGCGAAGCTGATCATTGTCGACAACTTGCTCTCGGCAGACATCAGCAACGTGCCGACCGACCCCTGCGTGGATTTCCGCTTCGGATCGATCACCAGCGATCAGATCCTGCAGAAGCTGCCGGACACGATCAATTTCGTGTTCCATCTGTCGACCTATCACGGCAATCAAAGCTCGATGCACGATCCGTTGGCGGATCATGAAAACAATACTTTCACCACGCTGAAATTGTTGGAGCGGTTGAAAGACGTGAAGGGCTTGGAAGCGGTGATTTATTCTTCCGCGGGTTGCACCGTCGCGCAAAAAACATTCGACGAAGCGAAGCCGACGACCGAAGACGACCCGGTTTCCTTGTATCTCGACAGCCCGTATCAGATGTCGAAGATCTTCGGTGAATTCTACGGCAACTATTACTGGATGCGTCACGGCATCCCGTTCATCAAGGCGCGGTTTCAGAACGTCTACGGTCCACGCGAAATCCTGGGTGCCGGCCAATGGCGTGGCACGCCCGCAACTGTTTGGCGCAACGTCACGCCGACGTTCATCTGGAAGGCGCTGCACAACGAGCCTCTACCGCTCGACAAGGGCGGTGTGGCGACGCGCGATTTCATCTTTGTCGACGACATCGTGGCGGGCCTCATGGCCTGCGCAACAAATGGCGAAGCTGGCGGCGTCTACAACATCGCTTCCGGCGTCGAGACGTCGATCAAGGACCTGGCGGACACCATCAATCGGCTTACCGGCAACAAGGCTGCTGTTGAAGTGCTCGAAGCGCGTCCGTGGGACCGTTCGGGCAAGCGCTTTGGCGAAACCTCCAAAGCGGAACGTGAGCTCGGTTTTGTGCCGAAGGTGTCCTTGGAAGAAGGCCTCACCCGCACGGTGAAGTGGACGAAGGACAACATGGCAACGATCGAGCGCTGCGTCGCTCAGCATGCGCGGTATCTCGCGCCGCAAAAAGCCGCGGCCGAATAAAATGCACGTTGTCTCCGTTGTCGGTGCTCGTCCGCAGTTCGTGAAGGCTGCGGTTGTGAGCAAGGCGCTGCGCGAGCACGGGATCCGCGAGTCTCTGGTTCATACCGGGCAGCACCACGACTCGCAGATGTCCGAAGTGTTTTTCCAAGAACTCGACATTCCGCCGCCGGCCCACAATCTGGGAATACATGGTGGTGGCCATGGCGACATGACGGGCCGCATGCTCGGTGGCATAGAGCGCATCCTGCTCGATGAAAAGCCGGACTGGATGCTGGTCTATGGCGACACGAATTCCACGCTTGCGGGCGCGCTTGCGGCGGCAAAGCTTCACGTGCCGATCGCTCATGTGGAAGCGGGACTCCGCTCCTTCAATCGCCGGATGCCGGAAGAGATCAATCGCGTGCTGACGGATCATGTGAGCGCGCTTCTGTTCTGCCCGACGCACGCTGCTGTGCACAACCTCAAGAACGAGGGCATCACAAAGGGCGTCCACATGGTGGGCGATGTGATGATGGATGCGACGCTCGCCGGGGTGGCAATTGCGAAGGTCCAGTCGCGTATTCTCCAAACCCTCGGTTTGGCTGAGGGCGGGTATGCCGTCGCGACGATCCATCGTGCCGAAAACACGGACAATCCGGAACGCCTTCGTGAGGTCGTACGCTATCTGGAGGAACGTGCTGGAGAGCGTCCTGTGATTCTGCCGTTGCATCCGCGCACGAAGGGCGCTTTGGCGGCCACGAGCATAAAGCTTTCCGGTGTTCGTGTTGTCGAACCGGTGGGTTATCTTGACATGCAGCGATTGCTGTCTGGCTGCGCGGAGGTCTTCACCGACTCTGGCGGGCTTCAGAAGGAAGCGTATTTCCATCACAAGCCTTGCACGACGCTCCGCGACGAAACCGAATGGGTGGAGACCGTAGAAGCTGGATGGAACCGTCTATGGCACGGTCCGGCGTACAAGCCGCGTCGCGAAATCGAGGAGTATGGCGGCGGCCGCGCGTCTGAGCGCATAGCGCAGTTGCTCAATTCGGAAGGGACGCATAGCTCGGCTTGAGCTGGCGCGCGCCGATATGAAGCCGAAAATCCTTCTCGTCTATGCGGCGCTGAATCATCCCCTCCGGGCGAATACAAAGAACTTGATCGAATGTTTCCGCCAGTATGGCGATGCCCACTGGTATTATTTGAATTTGGCTCATAAACGCGCTCCCGCATATGTAGCTGCGGTCGACTTCGACCTGATCATTTTTCAAACAACATTCACCCAGCGCCTGAGCCGTAGCGACGCATATTATGAATTGATGACTCGAAGAGCCGCGCGCCTTCGTGTCCTGCCCGCTCCCAAGGTTGCGCTCGCGCAGGACGAATTCTGGAACGTCGCGAAGGTCGAGCGTTTCATCGAAGAATTTGGCATCAAGACGGTCTTTAGCGTTGCACCCGAAACGGAATGGCCGGTGCTGTACCCCTCCATTGATCCGCAAAGGGTGAAATTTCATCGCGTGCTCACCGGCTATCTCGATGACGAGACGTTGGATCGCATGATTGACGCCGGAAAAAGCGCGCATCGCTCCAAGGATGTTGTTTACCGCGCGGCGGGAAGGCCCAGCCCGGCGTGGGGACGCTTTGGATTTTTGAAGCAGCGGCTCGCGGATGCTGTGGCGCAGATCGCTCCTCAGCTTGGGCTGAGAACCGACGTATCCACCGATCCGAAAGACACACTTTTCGGTGACGACTGGATAAGATTTCTGGCGAACGCTCGTTACACGATCGGCGTGCCTAGCGGATCGTCATTGCTCGACAGAGATGGCCGGATAACGAGATGCGTCGAATCGTATTGCGCGGCAAATCCTGGCGCTTCCTTTGAGGACGTGGAACGACATTGTTTTCCGGGAATGGACGGCAACTTACGGTTATCTGCAATCGGTCCACGGCATATCGAGGCTTGTGCGACCCGCACCTGTCAGATTCTCGTGGAAGGGGATTACAACGGGTTGCTCAAGCCCAATGTTCACTATCTGGCCGTGAGAGAGGATTTGTCGAATCTTCCTGATGTGCTGGCGAACCTGGGAGACGAAGAGGTTCGTAAGAGGATCGTGGAAGCGGCATTCGACGATATCGTGCGCCCCCAGCGCATAACCTATCGCTGTTTCGTGAGTGAAGTGCTCGACAACGGCCTGCCGAATGGGTCTGGCGGCGCACAGTTGCGGCTCACTGAGCGCTGCGTCCTCTCCTTCATGTGCCTCGTGGATGCGCTGGAGTGGCAGCTAGCCCTGGTGTTCTCCGGACTCGTGCGAAAATTGCGTGATCTGTTCTACGCGGGAGATCGTGCATGAAAATCTCTGGATCGGAGGAGATGCGAACGGCTCTTTCAAGGCTCAGGGATCCCAGGCTGATCTTCGAAATTGTCCTTGCCGTCGCGGTAGCAGGCTTGGTTGCGTTTCAGTTTCCCGTGTTCGACAGGATACATTCGCTGCATAAGCAGCAACAATATCATGAGCATGTCATTGGTTTGTTGCGGCTGGCACAAATTCTCAATCATCTCGCGCCGGCGAAGGGTGACAATTTCCAGCAGGCGCTCGCGCTTCGCGATACGGTCTACAAAAGCATTGAGCTCAAGGACGCGCCTGCCGGCATCAATTTCGACGACTTTGGCCAGGCATTTTCGGATTCGACGCGTGATCCACACTTCGGGCAAGCCTGTGGCGGCTTGACGATCCTCTACATGGCCGCGCTTGAAGCGCGGGGGATTCCGGCTCGATACGTTGGTCTGTTTACGGACAATGACGTCACTGCCCGAAATTTTGATAGTCACGCCACGGTTGAATTTTATTACAAGGGACGCTGGTTCGCGTCTGATCCGACATTCAATGTGATGTTCCGTCGAAACGGACGTTTCCTTTCTTACGCGGATCTCTATGAGCTCGTTCGTCAGCACAAAAGCTATGAGGTCACCAGCAACGGCTTTCGGATAGAGCCGGGACGGGCCCTCGCGAACTACTACACGCCCTTGCCGAAGTTGCTTCGCTACGTCGCCATCGATCGCGGAGAAGTAATGTCTGAAGCGTCCCCGCAGACCGCAGACTCACATGCAACCTATCTGCCTCGCCAATGGGACGGCTACTTGCGCATTTCTGGCGGGGGAAAGGCGAGGGCCGGCTATACCGAAAAGCAGCCGTCGAATTCACTCTATAATTTCCTGGAAGGTGGGCCTTTCCGCTAAGGCTGCCCAAGTCCTTCAGAGTTGAAATGATGTGCCGATAATATGATAATTTTCACGGGGATAGTTGAGCTGGGCAAATGAAAAGCTTATTCGAAGGGTTTCGAAACTTTAGCAGAATACAAATAGCAGCAATTGTTATCGTTGTGGCCGGTTTCGTGACGCTTGAGGCCGCTCAATGTTATGCGATTGTGGTTCTTCACTCGCGGCAGGCCAAAGCGCTTATCAATATCGAGCAGTCGCAAAAGGATATTGTGAGCCTCGCCACCGGTAACCACAACGAATTTCGGACACTCAGTCTGTTGCGGCTTTCGAGAATCCTGGATCATACCATTCCGTCTCGGGGCGATACGTTTGCACAGGCGATCGATCTCAGAAATGCAATCTATCAAAGAATTCCGTTGAGGTCGGTTGAGGGCGACGCCTATTTCGTCGATCTGGCGCAGATTTATTCAAGGTCCATGCGTGATGATGACATGGGGCAGATATGCGGTGGTCTCACTATCCTTTACATGGCGGCGTTGGAAGCGCGGGGAATTCCCGCCCGGTACGTCGGTATCTTCTCGAAGAGTGTGATCAGCCAGAAGCCGGATACACACGCCTCCGTGGAGTTCTATGACAATGGCCGTTGGATCGCGTCCGATCCGACCTTCAACGTCATGTTCACACAGAACGGACGTTTTCTTTCATATGCGGAACTTTACCGAGCGGTTCGTCACAACCAGCCTTACAACGTTGTCAGCAACGGATTTCCGCTTATCGAGGGACGGCGGCTGGATCAGTACTATATCTCTCTCAAGGACCTCATGAAGTTCGTCGTTATCGATCCGGCGCGTGTCTACGACTTTGGCTCGGACAATACGCATGACTACAAGATGGAGATCCTGCCGGCGTCCTGGGATGGAATGTTGGTCTACCCAGGCGACAAGAAGCTGCCCGCAGGTCATCCCAGCGGCCCGAATTACGAAGATCCCCTTTACGGCTTCCTGGAGAAGGGGCCCCTTCGGTAAAAAGGCCGGTTTTCGCTGATAGGCCATTGATTAATCAGCGATATTGACGTAGCTGCGGGTGCGTGGCACGAGACAGCTCGGGGCTGTCCACATAGCTGCTTCTAAATCGCGGCGGGCCCTGTTGCGGGCATCTGAAATGCACGATTTCGCGGAATCACGGAGAAATTGTTTATGAAAGTCTTTGTAACGGGTGGCAGCGGTTTGGTTGGGTCCACCACCATCGATATGTTGCTTGCGCGCGGCGACACAGTTCTGGCCATCGATAACTATGCGACGGGCCGCCGCGATAATCTGTCCGCACACAACAAGCTGACCGTTCACGAAGGTTCGATCGCCGACAAGTCGCTGGTTGATCAGTTGATCGGAGACTTCAAGCCGGACGCAGTCATTCATACGGCGGCGTCCTATAAGGATCCGAACGATTGGTACAACGACACGCTGACCAATTGCGTGGGTGGTGCGAATATCGTGAAAGCCGCCAAGGAAAGCGGCTGCAAGCGCCTGATCTACTTTCAGACCGCGCTCTGCTATGGCGTGAAGCCGCTCGAGCAACCGATCACGCTCAATCACCCGATAAATCCGGTAAACAGCAGCTACGCCATCTCGAAGACGGCGGCCGAAAACTACGTTCAGTTCAGCGGCCTGGATTGGGTGACGTTCCGGCTTGCGAATGTCGTCGGCCCGCGCGGCGTCAGCGGTCCTCTCGCGATTTTCTATCAGCGTCTGTCTCAGGGGAAAAAGTGCTTTGTGACCCCGGCACGACGTGACTTCGTGTTTTCACAGGATCTCGCGCGGAACGTCGTTCGCGCCGTCGACGGCACGGGCCACGGCACTTACCATTTCTCGTCGGGCAAGGACGTTGCCATCCGCGAAGTCTATGATGCGCTGGTCACGGCCATGAAGCTCAACGACAAGCCGGAGCCGGATTTGCGCCCGCTGGGGCCGGACGACGCGCCCTCGATCCTCCTCGACCCATCCCGGACGTTCAAGGATTTTGGGCAGATTGATTTCACGCCGCTCAGCGAAATCGTTTCGCGCAGTGTCGAGTACTATGCGAAGCATGGCGTCGAGGGCGGTTACACCCACCTGAAGATCGACAAGTAATCTGGAAGGTTCATGCCGACATGCGCGTGTTGATTACCGGTATTGCCGGATCGCTTGGATCCAATGTGGCAGAACGCCTGCTGGAGCAGGGCGCTGAGGTTCTTGGCATCGACAACTTTTCGACAGGTAGCGAAGATGCCATCCAGAAGCATCGCAATTTAAAGTTTGTCTCCGGATCGATCGCGGACCGGGCGCTTGTGAACGCACAGTTTGCAGCTTTCAAGCCGGATATCGTTGTCCATTCGGCAGCCTCCTACAAAGATCCGGATGACTGGCAAGAGGACATCGCCACGAATGTCCACGGCACGGCAAACCTTGTTCAGGCGTCGCTGACATCCGGTGTGAAGCGCGTCGTGAATTTCCAGACGGCGCTTTGCTATGGGAAACCTCGCGAGAAGCCGGTGTCGCTTTCTCACCCGCTTCTGCCCTTCACCAGTTACGGAATTTCGAAGACGGCGGGCGAACTCTATTTGATTTCGAGCGGTTTGCCGTACGTCTCGCTGCGCATGGCGAGCGTATATGGGCCGCGCCACTACGTCGGCCCAATCCCGACCTTCTACAAGCGCCTGAAGGCGGGTCAGAAATGCTTCGCCACCGATACGCGCCGGGACTACGTCTCGATGTCGGATTTCCTCGATCTTTTCGATCGCATCGTCGTGGAGGGGGCGCCGACCGGCGTTTTTCATCTTTCCACCGGGGCGGACATCTCCATTAAAGAAATTTTCGATGCGGTCGCGGCGGAGATCGGAGTAAAGCTCGATGCACCCGTGGAAGTACGCCCTTCCGATCCGGACGACGTCGCTTCGATATTGCTGGATCCATCGGAGACGAAGAAGGCCTTCGGCTGGCAAGCCAAAACTCCCTTCCGCGATGGGTTGCATGATCTCGTGGCCTGGTACGATTCGAACGGCGTGGAGCAGACCTTTTCTCATTTGCGTGGACAACGGTAGGAAATGGAAAACAGAGTCGGTCACGAAGAGGCGGTGAGAAACGAATTTGCGCGCGCCACGCAGGGCGTCGGCGGCACGGGTTTTGATCATCTCTTTTCTATCCGTGACTATGTTCGGAACCTTGCCAAGCACTGGCGGCTATTCTTGCTCGCTGCGGTAGTTGGCTTTGTCTGGGCTGTCCACAAAGAAGCAACAGCCCCGAAGCTCTACAATGTTTCGGTTGTTGTTGGTCCTGTTGGAGACGCCGGGTCAACGGGCGGCACGAGTGGTCTTGTATCGCTGTTTTTATCCGGTGGCAGCATGGCTGCGGGCCCTCCGGATTGGGGCCGCTACGTTTTTGCGCTGTCGTCGGTTCGCCTCGCCGAGAAGCTGCAGCGCGATCACCATTTGCTCCAAACGGTGTATGCGAGCCGGTGGGATAGCAAGACGAAGACTTGGAAGCCTTCGCTGGGAAGAGAAGCGAGCGTAGAACGCTTCTTCGAGCGGCTATTTGGGTTTCCTGTTGATCCACCGCCCGATATGAAAGCTTTGGCGCAATATATTTCCGCCACTGTCACGCTATCGACAGACAAGACGACAGGTATATCCACGCTCAGCACCCTGGCGGCCGATCCTAAAAAAGGCATGGCTTTCGTCCTGATGGTGCATCAGGCAGCCGTCGATCTGGTACGCGCCGAGATCGCTCAGCGAAACGATGCGAAGATCGATTTTGTGCTGGGCTCTCTGCAGAAGACCACCAATGCGGATCAGCGTGGCGTTCTCATATCGATGCTCGCGCAAACCGAGCAGACGCAAATGCTGCTCAACAACCATTTGCCGTTTGCAGCACAAATCATTGATACGCCCACGGTGCCGCAGGACCCCACAAGCCCGCGCGCCCTTCAGGTTCTCCTGATGTACTATATCGGCTTCTTGGCTTTCGTGATTCTGTTCTTCATAGCGATTGATCAGATCGCCGACACGAACATCGTCGAGTACGCGGAAGCCAAGATCATGGGATTGCCGCACGCGTTGAGCGTGCGCATCTCGCGCTTCCGCGAGTACGGCTGGCACGGTTTGTTTTCGCGATCCTGAAGGCTCAGCCGATCAGGCCGGGAACACCTTGTCCGACCCGAGGTTCTTGCGCGCCATCGCGTTGCGTGTATCGACGACCACCGGAATTTCTGAGGCCACAGCCGCGTAGTCGATATCGTCGTGGTCTGTCAGGATCACTGCCGCGTCGAAGTTCTTGAGCTTCGACTTGTCCCACACCACGGACTTCTCACCCGCGATAGCGGCCGGCATATGGTGATGCGGCAGCTCGTCGACGAAGGGATCGTAGAAGGTCACGTCGGCGCCCTTCTCCTTGAGAAGCTCGAAAACGCGCAGAGCAGGGCTCTCGCGGACGTCCTCGATGTTCTTCTTGAATGCCAGGCCCAGCAGCAAAATCTTCGCGCCATGCAGGCCCTTCTGCAGCTTGCGGCTCAACGCCTCCGTCAGCACTTCGATGGCGTAGCGCGGCATATAGAGATTGATTTCGCCTGCCAGCTCGATGAAGCGGGTCGGGAGTTCCACCTCGCGCGCCTTCCACGTCAGGTAGAAGGGGTCCACCGGAATGCAGTGCCCGCCCACGCCCGGGCCGGGATAGAACGGCATGAAGCCGAAGGGCTTCGAGGAAGCGGCGTCGATCACTTCATGCGTGTCGATGCCGAAGCGGGTGAAGATCATTTTCAACTCGTTGACCAACGCAATGTTCACCGAACGGAAGATGTTTTCCGTCAGCTTCACCGCTTCCGCAGTTTCCGTCGACGAAACGAGCACGACCTTATCCACGATGCGGCGATAGAAAGCCGCCGCCAGTTCCTGCGCTTCCTTGCAAGCGGCGCCAACGACACGCGGAATTTTCTTGGTCGTGTAGATGGCATTGCCCGGGTCTTCGCGCTCCGGCGAGTAGGCGAGGAAGAAGTCCTTGTCCGCCTTCATGCCGGTCTTCTTCTCGAGAATCGGCTTCACGACCTGCTGCGTGGTGCCCGGCCATGTGGTGGATTCGAGAACCACGAGTTGTCCGGCCTTCAGGATCTTGGCGATCTTCTCGGCGCTGTCTTCGATATAGCTGAGATCGGGCTCGCGATTGCGCGTCAGCGGCGTCGGCACGCAGATGATGATGAGGTCGGCGTCCGCCATCTTGCTGAAATCGGTATCGGGCAGGAAACGGCCCGTCGCGTTCGCTTCGGCAACTTCGGCGTCCTTCACCGTGCGGATCGGCGATTTGCCGTCGCGCAACCCCTTCACGCGGGGCTCGTTGATATCCATGCCGAGCACTTTGTAGCCGGCGCCGGTGGCGGCGAGCGAAAGCGGCAGCCCAACATAGCCCATGCCGATCACGGCGACAGTGGCCTTTCCGGCTTCAACGTTTTTGAGCAGTTCCGAGTGCGAGGTCATGATCGATCCGATGAGATGATAGTTGTTGCCTGCGATCAGGCGATCTTTTCGAGCTTGCCGCCGACTTCGCGGTAACGCTCCTTGGTGCGCGGGCAGACGAGGTCCGCGCCGAGACGGTCACCGCTTTCGCTGACCCAGCCGATCTTCTTGGCCGGGTTGCCGACGACGAGCGCAAAGTCTGGCACGTCCCGCGTAACCACGGCGCCTGCGCCAACCATCGCGAATTTGCCGATCTTGTTGCCGCACACGATGACAGCGTTGGCGCCGATGGTGGCGCCGCGGCCGACATGCGTCGGCAGGAATTCGTCCTTGCGCTCGATATGGGCGCGGGGCGTCAGCACGTTGGTGAACACCATGCTGGGGCCGCAGAACACGTCGTCTTCCAAGGTCACGCCGGTATAGACGGAAACGTTGTTCTGGATCTTGCAGCCATTGCCGATGCTGACGTTCGGGCCGATCGAGCCGTTCTGGCCGATCACGGTCTTCTTGCCGATCTTGCTGCCCTTCAGAACGTGGCTGTAGTGCCAGATCTTCGTGCCTTCACCGATCTCGCAGCCGTCGTCCACAACAGCCGTCTCGTGCACGAAATAGTTCTTGTCTGCCATGACCCCTTACCCCAGTCGTGATTCTTTGTGTTCGATACGCGTTCCAGATTCCAGCGATTCATCGCAGGCGCGCAGCACGCGCAACACCCGCAGCGCTTCCGCACCGTCGGTGCGCGGCTGCTGCCGCGTCTGCACGCAGGACAGGAAGTGATCCATCTCCTCGCGCAATGGCGCGGCTTCCGGCAGCACGATGTTTTCTGCCGCCCCGGCCTTCGCTTCCGGCTTTCCGTTCGGATAGTTGATCGCGTGGCGATAGAAAGTGAGCTTCTTGTCCCAAGGCGCGGTGTCGTCGAGCACCAGCATGCCTTTTTCGCCGCTGACCGCCAGCTTCTGCTCTTTGAACGGGTTGATCCAGGACGAGAAGATGTGGCCGCGCACGCCGGATGGGAAATTCAGCGTGGTCATCACGGCATCTTCGATCGTGGGCTGAAGCCCCTTCGCACCGCTGGCGGTGATGCTGGACGGCAATTCGCCGGCCAGAGCCAGCACCATCGACACATCGTGCGGCGCCAGGCTCCACAATGCATTCTCGTTGTGGCGGACGCGGCCGAGATTGGCGCGATTGGAATAGAGATAAAGAAGACGGCCGATCTCGCCGGCGCGCACCCGTTTCAGCAGTTCCACGAAATAGGGATGGTATTGCAGCAGGTGGCCGACCATCAGAATGCGCTTCTCGTCGGCCGCGATATCTTTCAGCGCGATGGCGTCTTCGATCTGGGTCGTGATCGGCTTTTCGACGAATACGTCCTTGCCCGCGCGGATCGCCTGCTTTGCAACCGCGAAGTGTGTCTCCGCGGGCGTGGCTATGGCGCACGCCTGAATGGAGCTATCCGCGAGGATCTTGCCGGCATCATGTTCGAAGGGGACGCCGAGCGTCTTGGCGAGGGCCTCGGCCTGGGCTGGGAAGGCGTCTGTGACCACGGCCAACGCACCTGCCTCGGCAAGGGTGCGCGCAATGTTTTTCCCCCACTGGCCGCACCCGAAAAGCGCGACACGCACTGATGACATTAGGTTTTTCCGCTTTACTTTGGCTGGCTTCTAGCCGAGCAGTGCCGGATAGACAAGCAATAGTCGCGGGGCGGGTTAACCTGCGGCTTTTCGGGGTTTTCCCCTCGAAATTTGAGGGGTGCGACGTTCTCCTCTGGTGGCTCAACCACCTCGTCTGCAGGTAAGGCTAGGGCATGGAGAGTGTCGATTGCATCGTTGCTGGTGCGGGCGTTGTAGGGCTCGCGATTGGCCGCGCTCTGGCGCTGGCGGGCCGAGAGGTCATTGTGCTGGAACGCGAGGCGGCGATTGGTTCGGGCATCTCGTCGCGAAACAGCGAGGTCATCCATGCCGGCATGTACTACCCGGCGAGGTCGCTGAAGGCGCAACTCTGTGTGACCGGAAATGCGATGCTCCAGGCTTACGCAGCTTCCCGAAACATTCCCTTCGACATGGTCGGCAAGCTTATCGTTGCGACCAGCGAGGATGAGAAGGGCGCTCTCGATGCGATCATGGAGCGTGGTCGCGAAAATGGCGTGAACGGCCTTCAGGCAATTTCTGCCTCGCAAGCGCGCTCGCTGGAGCCCGCGTTGGCATGCACAAGCGCGTTGCTCTCCACCAACACCGGAATCATAGACAGCCACGCGCTGATGCTTTCGCTGCAGGCCGATCTGGAATCGAAGGGCGGCGTCACGGTTTTCCAGTCACCGATCTTGCGCGGTGCGGCCGGCGACGATGGCATGGTTCTCGATGTCGGCGGATCGGCACCGACCCAGATTCACGCTCGTACGCTGATCGTTGCGGCAGGATTGAATGCTTGCGCGCTGGCGCGTTCTGTCGGTCTGCGCGGTGTTCCGGAAAGCCGGCTCTGCAAGGGCAATTACTTCACACTGACCGGCAAGAGCCCGTTCCGGCGCCTCATTTATCCCGTTCCTGTGGCTGGCGGGCTCGGCACAC
>JBQCJO010000108.1:0-4931 GCA_051952735.1 Rhizomicrobium sp. | reverse complement strand
CTCCTGGGTCCCCTTCCCCTCGCTGCGCTCGGCCGGGGATGACAGCAATGTGCGTGGCGCAATCCACAACAACGAAGAAAGGACGCGGTGTGTCTCACACATGCCCGCCGGGAACGTACAGCGATGCGGCTCTGCAAAACGGCCTCATGCATCTCTACGCGATGAAGCTGGACGATCTCCAATCCGAAGGAATCGACATCATGGTCAAGCGCTTGTTCGCGGAGTTGAATCGTCAGCTCTGCCAGGTGGACTCGAAACAGGACAAGGATATGCCGACGGCGCGCGAGCGTCTCGACAATGCGCGCGTGCTCGCGTCGCTGCAGCAGACGCTGGAACGCCTCACGCGCGTGGAAGCGCAACGTGACCTGTATCGCAAAGGAAAGAACGTGGCGAAAGATGCAGACGCCCGAAAAGCATTGGAACGCAAGCTCGATCAGCTCGCTGCCGCGCGCGGATCGAACGACAATTCTGAACGCTCTCAGCGATAGCGAAGCGCGCCTGCTGCTCGGCGGTTGGGAATTCTGGGCGCGCGACGAACAGCGCGCGCCGCCCGGCGACTGGCGCATCTGGCTCCTCATGGGCGGGCGCGGCAGCGGCAAGACGCGCGCGGGCGCGGAATGGATCGCGGACGGAATCCGCAACAGGACAATGACCCGCGTGGCGCTTATCGCCGCCACGCATCACGAAGCAAGAAGCATCATGATCGAAGGACAATCCGGGCTGCTCGCGGTGAGCGAAGGCGCAGCTTACGAGCCGTCGCTCCGTCGCGTGACATGGCCCAGCGGCGCCATTGCCCATGTGCTCTCCGCCGACGAGCCGGATTCCATCCGTGGCCATCAGTTCGACGGTTGCTGGGCAGACGAATACGCCAAATGGAGCGAGCCGCAGAACGCGCTCGACATGATCCTCATGGCGCTCAGGTTGGGCGAGGATCCGCGCATGGTGATCACCACCACGCCGCGCAACATCGCCGCGCTGCGGGATCTCGTCGAGAACGAGGATGCCGTCACGCAGCGCATGTCCACGCGCGACAATGCGGGCAATCTGGCCAAGAGCTATCTGCGACAGATGGAGCGCCGCTATCGCGGCACGCGGCTGGGCCGTCAGGAGATCGACGGCGATCTGATCGAGGACAACGAGGACGCGCTGTGGCAGCGCGACTGGATCGAGCGCCACCGCGTCCGCGAAGTCCCGCCGCTGGAGCGCATCGTCGTCGCCATCGATCCGCCCGCCGGCTTGCGCGGCGACGAATGCGGCATCGTCGTCGCGGGCATCGCGAACGGGCAGGGCTATGTGCTGGCCGATCGCAGCAAGCCGAAGTTGACGCCCGCGCAATGGGCGAACCGCGCGATGGATGCGCATGAGGAGTTCAAGGCGGATCGCATCGTCGCCGAAGCCAATCAGGGCGGCGAGATGGTGCGCACCATGTTGTTGCGCGAGCTGGCCACCGCGCCGGTGAAACTGGTGCACGCCTCACGCGACAAGAAAACCCGCGCCACGCCCATCGCCGCTCTCTACGAGCGCGGCCTGGTGCATCATCAGGGCGCGATGCCCGAACTCGAAGACCAGATGTGCCAATTCGACGGCACGGGAAAGAGTCCCGATCGGATGGATGCGCTGTTGTGGGCACTCACCGAACTCTTCCCGCTGGGACGAAGAGCAGAGCCGAATATCAGGACGATCGATATCTAACCGCCCCACCGCTGTCATCCCGGCCAAGCGAGCGGAACGCGAGCGCAGAGCCGGGACCCATTCAGAAGCTTCTCGATGAGTCCCGGATAGCTTCGCTGCGCTCCGCTTCCGGGATGACAATTTTTGAATTGAGGAAAAAAGAAATGTTTGCATCTCTCTTCCGTCCCGCGAAAGCGCGGACGCGCGATGTTGCGCCCACCGCAACCCGCGCGCCGGAGCACAAAGCGATGTCTCCCCTCATCGCGCTCACGCTTCCGGGGCGCGCGCCCTCATGGAGTCCGCGCGACTATGCCTCGCTGGTGCGCGAAGGCGTGATGGCCAACGCCATCGCCTATCGCTGCGTGCGCATGATCGCCGAAGCCGCGGCATCCGTGCCGTGGCTCCTCTATGAGGGCGCGGCGGAAATCGAAAGCCATCCGCTGCTCGCGCTGCTCGCCGCGCCGAACAAAGCGGAGAACGGCCCCGCGCTGTTCGAACGCTGGTATGCCTTCCTGCAATGTGCCGGCAACGCCTACCTGCAAGCCATCGTGGCAAACGGCAACGTGCGCGAGCTGCATGTGCTGCGGCCGGATCGCGTGTCGGTGGTGCAGGATCACAATGGCTGGCCGCGCGCATACGATTACAAGGTCGGCAGCGTCACCACGCGGCTGAACCGCGACACTTCCGGTTTCCTGCCGGTGCTGCATGCGCGGCTGTTTCATCCGCTGGACGACTCTTACGGCTATTCCCCCATCGCCGCCGCGCTCTCCGCCATCGAGATCCACAACGCCGGCGCGGAATGGACCAAGGCCCTGCTCGATAACGCCGCCCGCCCCAGTGGCGCACTTATATATAGAGGCCCCGACGGCGCCCCCGGCCTCACCGAAGACCAGTTCGCGCGCCTGAAGACCCAGATGCAGGAAGCCTACAGCGGCGCCAATGTCGGCAAACCAATGGTGCTGGAAGGCGGGCTCGACTGGCATGCTATGAGCTTCACGCCCAACGACATGGACTTCAGCGACATCCGCAACAGCGCCGCCCGCGAGATCGCGCTCGCCTTCGGCGTGCCGCCCATGATTTTGGGAATCCCCGGCGACAACACCTATGCCAACTTCCGCGAAGCCAATCTCGCCTTCTGGCGCAGCACGGTGTTGCCGCTGGTCTCCCGCACGGCATCGTCACTCACCCAATGGCTAGCACCGAAGTTCGGCGAAACCCTCCGCCTCAGCTACGACACCGACAGCATCGACGCCCTCGCCATCGACCGCGAAAGCACCTGGGACAAACTCAACGCCGCGACATTTCTGACAACAGACGAAAAGCGCGCGGCGGCTGGGTATGGGGCGGGTGGTGGACGGTAGCACGCCCTAATGTCGCCGCGCCGGGGCCGTATATTGTGATGGCGCTCAATATGAGCACAAGATCAAGAGGTTCCGGGGTGCAACCCCGCCGCGACGAGGGCGTTATTGACATTTGATCAATAAGTTCTATCTAAGCTCTAGAATTTGGGATGAGGCCGCAACGCATGGCGCAAGCAGACTATGTCACTGAAACGCAGACCTTGCGCCGCATTGCGCGACATCCCAAGTGCAGGTTTAGGTGGACCAATCACGCGCGAAAGGCAGTTTTGGATGACGGTCGTATTACGCTGGACGTCGAAACGGCATTGACAAATGGTCAAGTCATTTTGGTCGAGTGGAAGCAGGACATCCTATGGCGCGTGCTGGGAACCGACTTGGACGGCGAGTCCATCGAGGCGGTCGTCGCAGTCTACGAAGATGAGATTGTTATCAAGGTGGTGACGACATTTTGAATTTGAGGGCGGGGGTTTGTATGAGGAACGGAGAACGGAAAATGATCGGCAAGGACGAAAATAAGGGGCTGATCGTGGTGGACGGTGGTCAAAGAATAGGGGCCATCAAAGAACTGTTGCTGGAAATCTATGACGCAACTGTCCATGTCGGATTGCGAACCATCATCCATAACGCAGCAATACAGCGAACAGAGGGTGATGAAGAGACGATCGAGGTCCCGAAGCAGCGTGAGCTCCGAGCATCGGTTGCTGTAGCTCGGTGTCTAATGCCCATAAAACTAAGGGGACACGAAATCAAAGCAATGCGAAAAATCCTCGGTCAAACAATGGAGGAGTTCGCCAAAAGCCTAGATGAGCGTACTGCTGCACAGACAGTCTCCCGATGGGAGTCTGATGCTCAACCCATGGGTGGTTATGCAGAAAAGATGCTGCGGCTCTATGTATGTGAAGAACTACAATCAGAAGCACCCGGCATTGAGTACAATGCAAAAATGATCTCTCATCTAAAGGTAATGGATCCATGGCTAGTCAATGCGGAATATGAAGTTCCCGCTATCGAGCTAAAGATGATCGAGCTGAAAGAACAATCCGGTACGATTATCGAAGCCTGGAATAATAAAAAAGCTGCCTAATAGAGCAGGGCCCTTAAAAGGGGCCCTGTTTTTTTAGAGAGCAAAATTCGAGCAGCTTCGCTGAGCGGAGCTTAGAAAGCTGATGACCATCACCGAACACATCCAGCCTTTGCTGGAGACAAAGCGAATTCCGGCCGCCCTTGTGGCGGCTTTTTTGTTGCAGACGGCGGGCGCGCTGTTCTGGGCGGGGTCCGCCGCCGAGCGCATCACCGTTCTGGAGAGCCGCGCCGACGCGAACCAGTCTGCCATCCAACAAGTCGCCGTGCTGGAGGAACGCTCGCGCACCATGCAGCAATCGCTCGACCGCATCGAAGCGAAGCTGGATCGGATGAGCGAGCCCAAGCTGGCCGCGCACTAAGGATCACACAATGTCATCGCTTATCGAACGCGAGGCGCGCCGCCTCGCGCAATTCACTGCGCCTGCGCGGATCTCCGCGCTCTCGAACGATGAATTCGAAGGTTATGCCTCGCTCTTTGGCGTGACGGACTCCGCCGGCGACGTCGTGGAGCACGGCGCTTTCGCCAAGTCGCTCGCGCGCCGCGGGCCGGCGAAGGTGCGGATGCTCTATCAGCACTTCGCGCATGAGCCCATAGGTGTGTGGCAGATCATCCGCGAAGACGCGCGCGGGCTTTATGTGCGCGGCCGCCTCATCACCGACACGCAGCGGGGCCGCGAATGCCTGGCGCTGCTCGGCGAAGGCGCGCTGAACGGTCTCTCCATTGGCTTTCGCACGGTGCGCGCGAAGCGCGATGCGAAAACCGGTCTTCGCCATCTTCTTGAAATCGAGCTTTGGGAAATTTCGGTCGTGACCTTC
>JBQCJO010000107.1:0-4189 GCA_051952735.1 Rhizomicrobium sp. | reverse complement strand
GAAGGGATCGCGCGCGGCCAGGAATGCACCGCTCGAAACATCGAACGCGACGAAGGCGAACATGCCATTGAGCATGGAAAGCGCCTTGATGCCCCAGACCTGCAGCGCGTTCGCCAAAACCTCCGTGTCGGACTCGGTGCGAAATGGAACGCCTTGAGCCTTCAGTTGCGTGCGCAACTCTGCGTGGTTGTATATCTCGCCGTTGAAGCAGACGAGCAACTTGCCGTCGAATGACGCCTGCGGCTGCACGGCGTGGTCCATGTCCACGATGCGCAGGCGGCGCGTGCCCATGGCCGTGCGGGACCGTGGCGAGACAATGGGGTCGGTGATATCGCCGCGATGGGAAATGCCCGCGAGCAAGCGCGGCACGATCTGTTCCGCGCCATCCCAATCTATCGCAACCGCAACACCGCACATGCGCGCAAACCCCATCTGCCCGCGCGCCCTTGAACATGCGGATCGCCAAAGAAGCGCGCACCCGGAGCGCCGTCAGCGGAAGGTTAAACTGCGCGTAATGAGGAGGCTTTGAACTGGAGATTGATTAACTGTCGGAAAGCCAAACACCCAAACCGGGATACTCAGCGCTTTGCCGATTGCTGTTTCAGATAAGCGATGACATCCGCCCGCTCCTGCGCGTCGCGGAGCTGGAAGCCCATGGCGGTGCCGGGGACCATCTTCACCGGGCTTTGCAGCCAGGTGTCGAGTGTCTTCTCGTTCCAGACGATGCCGGATTTCTTCAGCGCATCCGTGTAATGGAAATTGGGCACCGCACCTGCCTTGCGGCCGAACACGCCGCGATGCTTCGGGCCGATGCGGTTCTGGTCCAGCGAATGACAGGCGCCGCATTTGGCCTCGTAAATCTCCGCCCCCCGCGAGGCGCTGGCGGAGGGCGGAGAAGCCGGCGAATGAACGGAGGGTGCCGGCGATGATGGCGCGGCGGAGATGCTCAGCAGGGCGACAACGACCGGCGCTGCCAGCCTGACAAAACCGGTCGTCATCGGTATTTCCTCGATCAGCCGAACAGCGGGGCTTTTTCGGGGATGGGCTCGCCGAGCGCGCTGCCGAGGAACGCGGCGTGGAACGCTTCGTCGCTCGCGACGCGCGCGGCGAAGAGATAAAGATCGGGCTGATCCAGCGAGGGGATCACGCCGAGATAGGCGTTGGTCGCGCCCTTCTCCAGTTTCAGCGCCAGCTTCAGAACATCGGTCTGGTTCTTGAGCGTGGCGGCATTCAACTCCTTCGCGTAGTCCGCGTTGGACTTCGCAGCGACCGGCTTGCCGCCGAGCTTGTTGATGGCAGCAACCAGATCGTCGCGATGCTGCTTGTGATGGCTCTGGAAAGTAACGGCGACTTTCAGGACTTCCGGCGTGAGCAACTTGCTCTCAGCACCCAACTGATAGGCGGCAATGCCTTCATGCTCCAGGCCGAGCGCGGCGTTGAGCAGCTGGATGTCCTGTGCGGCGTTGCCGGTTGCGGCGCGGGCCACGCGCGGCAGCGCGGTGCTGCCGAGAACCACGGCCAGGCCGGCCGCGGAAAGCGTGGTCGCGCTGCCCACCAGAAGCTTACGGCGCGATTGCATGTTGATGTCGTCGATCATGGTTTCCTCCCTTAAATCTCTTCGGCAATACCCATGCGCGCGAGCACGCGCGCTGTGAGCGCTTCGCAGTCGGCGCCGGCGAAGGGGAATGTGTCCCCCATCGCCGATTTCATTTCCGGATCGAGCATCTTCTGGATCTTCTGGCGCGCGCGCAGGTGGCGCGAACGGACAGTCTCGGCTGGGATGTCGAGCGCTTCGGAGGCTTCCTCGACGCTCAGACCTTCGATCTCCCGTAACACGAACACGGTGCGGAAATTGTCCGGCAGTTTCGCCACCGCGGATTCGAGCAGGATCTTGAGTTGCTTGCGCGCCAGTTCGGCTTCCGGCGACAGGCGGCGCTCGGGCGAGCCGAGAAGCTTTTCGCGATACTCATCCATGACCAAAACCGATTTCTCGTTCAGCGCATTGGCGCGGCGCTGCGCGGAGCGCTTGCGGGTGAGCGCCTCGTTGATGGCGATGCGCGTCAGCCAGGTGGACAGCGACGAGCGGCCCTCGAATTTCGCGATCGCGCCCAGCGCCCGCAGATAGGTTTCCTGCACGACCTCTTCCGCTTCGGCGCGGTTCTTCACGATGCTCCAGGCCGTGCGATAAAGACGCTGGTTGTTGCGCGTGGTGACGAGACGAACCGCAATCGGGTCTTTCGCCGCGAAACGCACGGCAAGTTCGATATCCGTCAGGCGTTCATAATCGGGTGCGGCCAGCGCCATTTGTCCCTCTCACGCACATTGGATGCCGCACAGGCGGCAGCGTTCCCGAAAGACAGTGTAGCGAAGCAAAGCGCGCGGCATGGCCGCAGGGATTTTGTGGGTTAAGGCGCGAAGCTGGAGCGGATTTTCACGCCCCAATGGCCGTTTTCCTTCGTGATGACATAGACGGAATCGAAGCCGCCGATGATCGAGCCATCCTTGCGATACCGCGTAAAGCGCGTATCGACATGCACCTTGTCGTCGCCCGCATGGATGATCTCCCGGCGCTCCCAGGCGGAATGATCCCATTCGGCGAGCGCGCCCTGGGAAAAACGATCCTTCGTCATGTCGCCCTTTTGGAGCGTGACGAGCTTTCCGGATGCGAGGCGGATGGACGGGAAGTTGAACGTCTTCTCAAAGGCGTCCACGTCGCGTGCGTTGAACGCGGTCATGAATTCGTCTAGCAATTTGATCGCGGCGGCAGAGGATTGTTCGGCGGACATGCTGATGTCTCCTGCTCGCGTGCTCAGGCCGCTGCCGTGGATTGCGCCCGATTGAAGATGCCGTTGCCACGCTGCGCCCAATCCAGCGCCAGGGCAAACCCCATCAAGAGCGCGATGCTGGCGGCCGTGGCGGCGCAGACCGCGATTTGCGATTGCCAATCGCCCCACAAAACCGATCCCACCGCAGAGAGAAGCACGCCGGCGGAAAAGATCGACAGCGATTGCTGGCCGCAGATGATGATCGCACGGGAAAGCCCGAACCGCACCAGCGCGGCGCCGTTCGGGATGAACCGCCACGCCAGATGCGCCAGCGCCAGGAAGCTGACGATGCGCAGCGGCTGAAGCGTTTCCTTGGCGACAGAGACGTTCACGAACCAGAGCGAAGGGACCGACGGGACGAACGCGTGCCACGCCGACGATCCCACCATCACCGCAACGACAACCGCAAACGCGGCGGATGCGGCGATCAATTTGCGCGAACGCAGTATCGGCAACAGCATGGAAAGGCGTCCGGAGCCGAACGCCGCGCCCAACGTGAAGAGAAACTGCCAGGCAAAGGGATCGAACAGCCATGCGCTCGAATCCGGCTTTGTGTAGAGCGTCCAGCCTTCAGCCTGCACGCCGAGATAGACGGCGAAGGAAATGCCGAGCGCCATCCAGACATTGCGCTGCAGCAGCCAGAGCAGGAACGGCAGCGCGAGGAAGATCACGACGTAACCGGGAAGGATGTCCAAATAAGTCGGCTGGTAGCGCAGCGTCAGGGCGTGCACCATCATCTTCAGAGGATCGGCGATGAGCGGCGCGAGGCGGAAATTGTCGATGACCGAATTGTCTTCCCAGATCACGGCATAAGCATAGAGAAACGCCGCGACCGCGATCAGCAAGGCGATCTGGGTGAGATAGAGATCGCGCGCGCGGCGGTAGATACGCACCATTGCAGCGAACAGGCCCTCCTTCGACAAGGTGCGGCCATACACCAGCGCGGCGACATAGCCCGACATGAAGAAAAACAACTCCGCCGCATCGGCGAAGGAATAGGCATGCAGCGTGGTCAGCGATAGCGCGTTCCAGGGCGCGTGATCGATGGAGATCATCAAAAGCGCCAGCCCGCGCATGAAATCGATGCGTAGATCGCGTCCGTTCAAAATCCGAAATTCCCGCGCAAGTGCGGGACGAAACAGCAGTTTTGGGCGGCCAGATCAAGTTAGAAGGCCGTCATTGCACCGCAGCGCGAAATATTACGGCCTTATTGCGGCATGCCTTCGAAAACTTTGAGGCCGTCCGGCAGGATCACCCAACCCGGCTTGAACTTCGTCATGATCGCCATGGTGGGTCTGAACAGCGACGTGTCGTCGAGCGTGCCGGCATAGATCGTGTTGCCGTGTGGATGCCCCGGCTCGCCG
>JBQCJO010000106.1:0-2416 GCA_051952735.1 Rhizomicrobium sp. | reverse complement strand
AGAACCATTCGCGCGAAGCCGCGCTGATCGACATCTATCGCGTCATGCGCCCGGGCGAGCCGCCCACGCTCGATACGGCGGAGACTCTGTTCGGTCAGCTCTTCTTCGATGCCGAACGCTATGACCTCTCGGCGGTTGGCCGCGTGAAGATGAACATGCGCATGGGCCTGGACGCCCCCGACACCATGCGGGTGCTGCGCAAGGAAGACATTCTCGCCATCCTCAAGGCCCTCGCGGAACTGCGCGACGGCCGCGGCGAAATCGACGACATCGACAATCTCGGCAACCGCCGGGTGCGTTCGGTGGGCGAATTGATGGAGAACCAGTTCCGCGTGGGTCTCTTGCGCATGGAACGCGCCATCAAGGAGCGCATGAGCGCCGTCGATATCGACACGGTGATGCCGCATGACTTGATCAATGCCAAGCCGGTGGCTGCGGCGGTGCGCGAATTCTTCGGTTCTTCGCAGCTGTCGCAATTCATGGACCAGCAGAATCCGCTGTCGGAACTCACCCACAAGCGCCGCATGTCGGCGCTTGGACCGGGCGGCCTGACCCGCGAGCGCGCCGGTTTCGAAGTGCGCGACGTGCATCCCACGCATTATGGCCGCATCTGCCCGATCGAGACGCCGGAAGGCCCGAACATCGGTCTGATCAATTCGCTGGCGACTTATGCGCGGGTGAATAAGTACGGCTTCATCGAAAGCCCCTATCGCCGGGTGAACAACAAGCACCTGACGGACGAGGTGGTGTATCTGTCGGCGATGGAAGAGGCGAAGTACATGATCGCCCAGGCCAACGCGACCATCGACAGCCGGTTGCGCCTCACCGACGAACTGGTCTCCTGCCGCAAGGGCGGAAACTTCGTGATGACCACGCCGGACCAGGTGGAATTCATCGACGTTTCTCCCAAGCAGCTGGTGTCCGTGGCCGCGGCGCTCGTGCCGTTCCTCGAGAACGACGACGCCAACCGTGCGCTCATGGGTTCAAACATGCAGCGTCAGGCCGTTCCGCTTCTTCAGCCCGAGGCGCCGCTCGTTGGCACCGGTCTCGAAGATGTGGTGTCGCGCGACTCCGGTTCCGCCATAGCGGCGCGCCGTCCGGGCATCGTCGATCAGATCGACGCGACCCGTATCGTCATCCGTGCGACGGAGGAAGTTGATCCGACGAAGCCGGGCATCGACATCTATCACTTGAAGAAGTTCCAGCGCTCCAACCAGTCGACCTGCATCAACCAGCGTCCGCTGGTGAAGGTGGGCGACAAGGTCGCCAAGGGCGACATCATCGCCGACGGCCCGTCCACGCAGTTGGGCGAGCTTGCGCTCGGCAAGAACGCGCTCGTCGCGTTCATGCCGTGGAACGGCTACAACTTCGAGGACTCCATCCTCATCTCCGAGCGAATCGTGCGCGACGACGTCTTCACCTCGATCCACATCGAGGAGTTCGAGACACAGGCGCGCGATACGAAGCTCGGGCCCGAGGAAATCACCCGCGACATCCCAAACGTGGGCGAAGAGTCGCTCAAGAACCTGGATGAAGCCGGTATCACCTATATCGGCGCCGAAGTGCAGGCTGGCGACATTCTCGTCGGCAAGGTGACGCCGAAGGGCGAAACCCCGATGACGCCGGAAGAGAAGCTCTTGCGCGCGATCTTCGGCGAAAAGGCCGCGGATGTCCGCGACACCTCGCTTCGCGTTCCGCCGGGCGTCACCGGCACGGTCGTCGAAGTGCGCGTGTTCAACCGTCACGGCGTCGAGAAGGACCAGCGCGCCATGGCGATCGAGCGCGCCGAGGAAGAGCGTCTGGCCGAAGACCGCGACGACGAACTGGCGATCCTCGAGCGCAACATCTTCGCGCGTCTTGAAGAGCTTCTGCTCCACAAGACGGCGGCGCATGGCCCGAAGGGCATGGCGGCCGACACGAAGATCACGCAGTCGGTGCTGGAGACGATTGCGAAGCATCAGTGGTGGCAGATCGGCCTGCGCAATGAAAAGGCGCAAGGCGAGATCGAGGCCCTGAAGAAGCAGTATGACGACTCCAAGGCGCGTCTCGACAAGCGTTTCGCCGACAAGGTCGAAAAGCTGCGTCGCGGCGACGAGTTGGCGCCCGGCGTGATGAAGATGGTCAAGGTGTTCGTCGCGGTGAAGCGCAAGCTGCAGCCGGGCGACAAGATGGCCGGCCGTCACGGCAACAAGGGCGTGATCAGCCGAATCCTGCCGATCGAAGACATGCCGCATCTGGAAGACGGCACGGCGGTGGACGTCGTGCTCAATCCCCTGGGCGTGCCTTCGCGCATGAACGTCGGTCAGATTCTCGAAACCCATCTGGGTTGGGCGTCTGCCGGCCTCGGCAAGCAGATCGGCGACGTGGTCGACAAGGTGAAGCGCGACGGCAAAGCGGAACCGCTGCGGCGTGCGCT
>JBQCJO010000105.1:0-3146 GCA_051952735.1 Rhizomicrobium sp. | reverse complement strand
TCAATCCGGATTCCGGCACGGCGACCGAAGAGTTGGGCGCGACCTACAGCGCATCGGCCATCGAGATTGGCTTCAACGCCCGCTATCTGCTCGACATTACCAGCCAGTTCGACGGCAAAGAAGTCCGCTTCCTGCTATCCGATGCCGGTTCGCCCACGGTAATCGAAGATACGGAGGACGCGCGCACGCTCTACGTCCTCATGCCCATGCGGGTCTGAGATTGAACGGCGCTTCGCACCAGCGCCAGGACGGCGCGCTATCCGCTTTCGAAGCGCCGCGCCTCGCGGTGACGCGCCTGATCCTCACAAATTTCCGCTCCTATGCGAGCGGCGGCCTCGTGGTGAGCGGGCGTCCTGTCGTGTTGGCCGGACCGAATGGTGCCGGCAAGACGAATATCCTGGATGCTATCTCGCTCCTCTCTCCGGGACGCGGTCTTCGCGGTGCGACGTTGGGCGAACACACGCGCAGAGGGCCATCCGTGCCCAGCGACGCATTGTGGGCCGTTGCCGCGACGGTCACTCGCAATAGCGAGCCATATGAAATCGGGACGGGCCTCACGCTAGGTCCGAATGGTGGCGAACGTCGCAAAGTACATCTGAACGGCGCGCCTTCCACCAACGCAGCCGATCTCGCCGAGGTCGTGCAGATGGCATGGCTCACGCCTGCGATGGACAGGCTCTTCATCGAAAGCGCCAGCGGCCGCCGTAAGTTTCTTGATCGCCTGGTATTCGGTTTCGTACCCGAACACGCACGCAACGCAGCGCGCTATGAGACCGCGATGCGCGAGCGTGCGCGGCTGTTGAAATATGGCCCGCGCGATCCGGCATGGCTGGATGGCCTCGAAGCCGAAATGACCGAAGCCGGCATTGCCATTGCGCTAGCCCGCGCGGAAGGCATCGACCGTCTCAACAAAGCTTTGGCCGCACGCGGCGAAGCAGGCGCTTTTCCCTCCGCGCATCTGACGCTCGTCGGCGAGGCCGATGCGTTGGTTGCCGAAAACACCGATATCGCATCTGAATTCCGAACCCGGCTCAACCGCGCTCGAATCCGCGACGCAGAGGCCGGACGGACGACCTTTGGTCCACACCGCTCAGATCTGGCGGTTCGTCACGTCCAGAAACGCACGGACGCAGCAGAGTGTTCGACGGGCGAGCAGAAGGCCCTTCTCATCGCCATCGTGCTTGCACACGCTTGGGAGAGTTCCCATATAAGGGACGGCCGCGCACCGATCCTTTTGCTGGACGAAGTCGCGGCCCATCTCGACTCCAAACGCCGCTCCGCCTTGTTCGAGGAAATCCTCGCACTCGGCGCGCAAGCCTGGATGACCGGCACGGACATGGAAATGTTCGCACCCCTTAAAACCAAAGCGGATTTGTTCGTCGTCGCAGAGTCGACGCCCGCGCTGATTTCAGAGTGACCCAAATGTCTTCACCCGCCACACCCAACCAGAACGAATATGGCGCCGACAGCATCAAGGTGCTCAAGGGCCTCGATGCCGTGCGCAAACGCCCCGGGATGTATATCGGCGACACGGATGACGGCTCGGGCCTGCATCACATGGTCTATGAAGTGGTGGACAACGCGATCGACGAAGCTCTCGCTGGCCATGCGACGCGTGTGGAAGTTTCGCTGAACGCAGACGGCTCCTGCACGGTCTATGATAACGGCCGCGGCATCCCGACGGATATACACGCCGGTGAAGGCGTCAGCGCCGCCGAAGTCATCATGACCCAGCTACACGCGGGCGGTAAGTTCGAACAAAACGCCTACAAGGTGTCTGGCGGTCTGCACGGCGTTGGCGTGTCGGTGGTGAACGCGCTTTCTGAATTCCTTGACTTGCGCATATGGCGCAACGGCAAGGAGCACTACATGCGCTTCCGCCATGGCGAGCCTGAGGCGCCGCTGAAAATTGTTGCGGATGCACCTGGCAAGAAGGGAACGGAAGTTACGTTCCTGCCCTCGCCCGCTACGTTCACCAAGACCGAATTCGATTTCGCGACACTTGAACACCGTCTGCGCGAGCTGGCGTTCCTGAATTCCGGCGTAACCATCATCCTTGCTGACAAGCGTGGCGTGGAGAAAAAGGAAGTCACGCTGCACTATGAAGGCGGCCTTGCCGAATTCGTGCGCTATCTGGACCGCGCCAAGACATCGTTGATCCCCGCACCGATCATGATCGCTTCCGAGCGCGAAGGCGTCACTGTCGAAGTCGCGATGACATGGAACGACAGCTATCACGAGAGCATGTTGTGCTTCACCAACAACATTCCTCAGCGCGACGGCGGCACGCATTTGGCAGGCTTCCGCGCGGCACTAACGCGCGTGGTGACGAAATATGCGGACGATTCCGGAATCCAAAAAAAGGAAAAGGTCGCGCTGACGGGCGACGACTGCCGTGAAGGCCTTACCTGCGTTCTGTCCGTGAAAGTACCCGATCCGAAATTCTCCTCACAGACGAAAGACAAGCTCGTCTCTTCCGAAGTGCGCCCAATCGTCGAAGGCGCCGTGCTGGAAAATTTGGGGCGCTGGTTCGAGGAGCATCCCGCTGAAGCCAAGCAGGTTGTCGGCAAAGTTGTCGAAGCTGCCGCGGCGCGCGAGGCCGCCCGCAAGGCCCGCGAGCTGACGCGGCGCAAAGGCGTACTGGACGGCGCGTCGCTGCCCGGCAAGCTCGCGGATTGCCAGGAACGCGACCCTTCCAAATGCGAGATATTCATCGTCGAAGGCGACAGCGCCGGCGGCAGCGCCAAACAGGCGCGCAATCGCGAGAACCAGGCGGTGCTGCCCCTGCGTGGCAAGATCCTGAACATCGAGCGCGTGCGGTTCGATCGCATGCTGACGTCGGACAGCATCGTGTCACTCATCACGGCTTTGGGCACCGGCATTGGCCGCGAGGAGTTCAACGCCGACAAGCTGCGTTACCACAAGATCATCATCATGACCGATGCCGATGTGGACGGAGCGCATATCAGAACGCTGCTTCTCACGTTCTTTTACCGCCAGATGCCGGAGATCATCGAGCGCGGGCACCTCTACATCGCCCAACCACCGCTCTATAAGGCCGCGCGCGGCAAGTCTGAGCGTTATCTGAAGGACGAAAGCGAATTCCAGAACTATCTCGTCAGCGAAGGTTCGCAGGGCGCCAGCCT
>JBQCJO010000104.1:0-3767 GCA_051952735.1 Rhizomicrobium sp. | reverse complement strand
CGACGCCTATGGCGGCAGCCGCGAGAAGCGTGCACGGCTGATGCTCGAAGTGGCCGATGCGGTTTGCGACGTGTGGGGCGCGGATCGCGTCGGCATGCATCTGGCGCCGCGTGGCGACTCTCACACGATGGGCGACAGCGACCTCAAGGCCACCTTTACTTACGTCGCGAAGGAACTCGGCAAGCGTAAGCTCGCCTTCCTGTGCGCGCGCGAGCGTCAGGCGGAAGACAGCATCGGACCGGCATTGAAGGAAGCATTCGGCGGCGTCTATGTCGCCAATGAAGGCTTCACCCTGGAAAGCGCCGAAGCCGCGCTCGCTTCAGGTGCGGCGGATGCCGTGGCGTGGGGCAAGGATTACATCGCCAACCCGGATTTGGAGACGCGCTTCAAGAAGAACGCGCCACTCAACAAGTGGGACGCGAAGACGTTCTATTCGGCTGGCCCGAGGGGTTACACCGACTATCCCTCGCTGGATCTTCAACCGGCTTGACGCGGCGGCCCGGACGGAGACGTCCGGGCCTTTCGGCATCGCGAACTTGCAAAGTAGTCTAAGATTATTATCTTATATCAGTCGGCGTGTGATTCGCGCGGTGACCGGCGTTCCTCCCCCGTATTTCAGGTTACGGCGGTATCACGGGGTGGGAGGGGGTACCCCCTCATTTTTGGAAAACAAATAGATGTAGGAATAATTTGGACAGCTACTAGATATTGGAAAGTGTGCAATTCGGCAGAGCAAAAATCGACAAACAATTCCGTTGCGTGAAATGCTGCGGCGCGGCATGAAAGTTTCAGCAGAAGCTTTCAGGTCTCGCCATGCCGAAGTTCGACAAGTCCAAGCTGCCCTCGCGCCACGTCACCGAAGGCCCTGAGCGCGCGCCACACCGCTCGTACTATTACGCGATGGGGCTGACGGAAGAGGAGATCCATCGCCCCTTCGTCGGCGTCGCCTCGTGCTGGAATGAAGCCGCACCCTGCAACATCGCGCTGATGCGCCAGGCGCAATCCGCCAAGAAAGGCGTGAAGGAAAACGGCGGCACGCCGCGCGAGTTCTGTACCATCACGGTGACCGACGGCATCGCGATGGGCCACGAGGGGATGAAGTCTTCGCTGGTGTCGCGCGAAGTGATCGCGGACTCCGTCGAGCTCACGATGCGTGGCCATTGCTACGACGCGCTCGTCGGCATCGCAGGCTGCGACAAGAGCCTGCCGGGCATGATGATGGCGATGCTGCGCCTGAACGTGCCGAGCGTGTTCCTCTACGGCGGCTCGATCATGCCGGGCCGCGTGAAGGGCAAGGACGTCACGGTGGTCGACATCTTCGAAGGCGTCGGCCAGTTCGCCGCCGGAAAAATGCCGGCCTGCGATCTCACGGAGCTGGAACGCCACGCATGCCCCGGTGCCGGCGCCTGCGGCGGTCAGTTCACCGCCAACACCATGGCCTGCGTCGCGGAAGCGATTGGTTTGGCGCTTCCATATTCCTCCGGTCCTCCGGCCGAAGTTCTGGCGCGCGATGACTTCGCGTTGAAAGCCGGCGAGCAGGTGATGAACCTCGTGGCGCAGAACCTCCGTCCCCGGACGATCTGTACACGGAAGGCTTTCGAGAACGCCGCGATGGTTGTCGCGGCCACCGGCGGCTCCACCAACGCCGCGCTGCATCTGCCCGCGATGGCGAACGAAGCCGGCATCAAGTTCGATCTGTTCGACGTGGCGAATATCTTCCGCAAGACACCTTATCTGGCTTCGCTGAAACCCGGCGGTCAGTATGTGGCGAAGGATATGTGGGAAGCAGGTGGCGTGCCGATGCTCATGCGCGCGCTGCTCGACGCAGGATTGCTCCACGGCGACTGCATGACGGTCACGGGCAAGACCGTCGCCGAGAACCTGAAGGACGTGAAATTCAATCCGAACCAGAAGGTGATGAAAGACGTCGCTCATGCTCTCGCACCCACGGGCGGCGTGGTGGGTTTGCGTGGCAATCTCGCCCCGGAAGGCGCCATCGTGAAAATCGCGGGCCTCAAGCACATCAAGCATCGCGGCCCAGCGCTGGTATTTGATTGCGAGGAAGATGCCTTCGCGGCCGTTCAGGCGCGCCAATACAAGGAAGGCGACGTCATCGTCATCCGCTACGAAGGCCCCAAGGGCGGCCCCGGCATGCGCGAGATGCTGTCCACCACGGCAGCGCTGTACGGACAGGGCGTCGAGAACATCGCGCTCATCACCGATGGCCGCTTCTCCGGCGGCACGCGCGGCCTCTGCGTCGGTCATGTCGGCCCCGAAGCGATGGAAGGCGGACCGATTGGCCTGCTAAAGAACGGCGACATCATCACCATCGACGCCGACAAGGGCACGATGGACGTCGAGGTGCCAGAGGCGGAACTCGCCGCACGCCGAAAGGCCTGGAAGCCGAAAGCACCGGCGTTCAAGTCCGGTGCGCTGGCGCGGTTCGCGAAGAATGTCGGCCCCGCCCGCGACGGCGCGATCACGACGCCCGGCGCGGCAAACGAAGTGCGTTGCTACGCCGATATCTGACCCGCCGCGATTTCGCCGCCATTGCCCGCTAAAAGCTGTTCATGGTCACGAAAGTCGCGCCACGTATCGAAATCATCCCACCGGGAAAGCTCTCGGCGGATGAGCAACTCGCGCAACTGGAGTGGATCGCAGACCTGTTGGATTCGCGCTTCGTCATTCCCGGCACCAATGTCCGTTTCGGCCTCGACGGCGTGATCGGGTTGGTTCCAGTGGCCGGCGATATCATTTCCGCCTTGATCAGTTTCTATCTGATCTCGCGCGCGGCGGAGTTGGGCCTGTCGCCATGGGTGAAGACTCGCATGGTGTGGAACGTGGCGCTGGACACGGTTGTCGGCGCCGTTCCCGTGCTGGGCGACATGTTCGACGTGAGCTTCAAGTCCAACCGCCGCAACATCGCGCTGGCCAAGCGTTACCTCGCCAAGCACGGCGCTAGGAGACGATGACCTTCTCCTCGCCGAGGAAGAGCGGTGAGCGGGGAAGGTCGATGAACTTGCGTTCGTCTTCCAGAAGCGCCAATCCGGCGGCCTGACTTTCTGGCGTCGGTGGTGTGGTCAGGTCCTCGATGGAATCCCACCAAAGTTCGGCCACGCCGTCATACATCACCGGCGCTTCGCGGCTGGCGCGAATGGCATCATTGAACGGCGTCGTCAACGCGTGCATCTGCACATAGCGGCGGATGCGGAGCACCTTACTGTGCTTGGCGACCAGCGGCGCGTGCTTGTTGAACCAGTAATCCTGAAATGCCTCGCGGCTCAGGCTGGGCAGGCGATGCAGGCAAAATGTGAGCTTGATCATGGCGGCACCTCGACGGCACAGCCATGATAATCACGAACTGGCGACAGGGCGAACCTTTTGACCTTGTTCCAACCGCTCGCCGCCACGGACGATAATGTGATCACCGGCGCCGAGTTGGCCTTTTACTTCGACGAGACTGCCGTCCTCGGCGCCTGTCTCCACGGCAACCCGCGTCGCGACGTTCTTCTTGTCGACCTTGAACACGTAGGTGTTGTCCTCACGCAGGATAAGTGCGTCGCGCGGCACTGCCAGAACGTTACGCGGTGTAGCTGAGGGCACGAGTACCTTCGCCGCATCACCAACATAAGCAGCATTTGGCGGCAGCGTCAGGCGGATTTCGAGCGTCCGGCTCGCGATGTCTCCCACCGGCACCACGGCACGCACCGTGGCCGTCACCGGCTTGTTCTGGATGATGACTGTCGCGGCTTGGCCCTCATGCATGA
>JBQCJO010000103.1:0-5763 GCA_051952735.1 Rhizomicrobium sp. | reverse complement strand
ACCACGACGGCGGCATCGATGCCCGGCAGCACATGCAGCGTGTCGGAGAGAAATTCGATGGAGCCTGGGCAATCCAGGAAGGTGAAACTTTCGTCGAGATATTTTGTCGTGGCGCAATTCACTTCCACGCTCATCTGCCGCGTGCGTGCCTCTGCACTGGAATCGCCCACCGTGTTCTTCTGCGCGATGGCGCCTTTGCGCTGCACCGCGCCTGTGATGGAAAGAATGGATTCGAGCAGCGTGGTCTTTCCGCTGCCATAGGGTCCCACGAGGGCCACTGCGCGTGGCCCCGTTCCTCCAGTTTTTTTGGACATAAGTCGCCTCCATTACCCCGTAAGCATGGGGTACGAGGCGCGGCGGGCGTCTTTTTCCCAAGGCATTGGGCGGCGTCACGCGCCCCGCTTGTCCGAGGATGCTCGCGCCGTTTCGGAAGGCCCGCAAGGCCTTGACGCGGGCTTTCTGTGGGCTGTGGTTCGGATAGGATCGTGCAGGGAACTTCGGGGGAAATTCCATGTGCAACGCGAAAGAAAACGGACTTAGCCGCCGTCAATTCGGCCTGCTCGGAATGTCGGCCTTGGGATTGAGCGCATTGCCGTTCAAGGCGTTGGCCGCGGAGGTCGAAGCGCTGGCGCTCACCTGCATGGACTATCGGCTCGCCGATGCCATCGCGCCCTTTCTTGCCCGGCAGAGCCTTGCGCACAATTACGATCAAGTGGCGCTTGCCGGTGCATCGCTTGCCGGAGTATCGCCGAAATTCCCGTCGTCGAACGCGGCAGTATGGGATCACGTCGCGATCGCCAAGCAGCTTCATCACATCAAGAAAGTCGTTGTGATCGATCACCGCGACTGCGGCGCCTACAAGGTCGCGTTCGGCAAGGACTTCGCCGCTGCGCACGATGCGGAAAACGCACAGCACAAAACCGTCATGCTGCAATTCCAGGCGACGCTCAAAAAGAAGCATCCCGATCTCGGCAGCGAATTCTATCTGATGGCGCTGGATGGGACGGCCGAGCGAATCGTGTGAGCATTTCACGCGGAACGTGCATGGCTTTGCGCCGTTGATAGTGTGTGAGTGAAATCCCGCCCGAAACGTCTTCCAAGCCCGAGTCCCCTGCGAAGCACCATCCCCATGCGGTGCGCGCGGGCACCATCGGCTTTGGCGCGCTTTTTCTTCTCGTTGCGCTCAATTGGGCCGCGATCCATTTCGGCTTGGTAAAAGTGCCGCCCAATACCATTCCATGGGATCGTCCGGTATTGGATGCGCGGCCCGGGCTTTTCGCGCATTGGCAAATGCAGCGCTTGAAAACGGATCACGAGATGTGCCGCATCGCGCTCGACCATGCGCGCGATCTCTCCTATACGCCGTTGGCCGACATGAGCACTGACGGCGATTGCGGCTTCACCGATGTTGTTCGCGCAACGAAGACACCCATCCCGTTCAACATCGCGCCGGTGACCACCTGCTCGTTGTCTGCCGCGCTCTATTGGTGGCAGCGCGATGTGCAGCGCTTGTCACGCCAGATCCTGAAGACGAAGATAAGGCGCATCGACCAGCTCGGCACCTATGCCTGCCGCAACATCAATGGCGCAGTGACCGGCGCCCGCAGCGAACACGCGACCGCCAATGCCATCGACATAGAAGGTTTCGAGACGGAAGACGGCCGCCGCATCACCGTGAAGAACGACTGGCTCAAGCCCACGCCCGAGGGCCGCTTCCTCCGGGCCGCGCACGACTCTGCCTGCGGCGTCTTCGGCGAAGTGCTCGGGCCCGATTACAACAGCCTCCACGCCAACCACTTCCATCTGGACGAGGCGGCCTGGACGATGTGCAGATAACCTAGCGCAGATTTCCGCAGAAGCGCTGGATGCGCTTGCAGGCTTCTTCCAGCACCGTGTTGGAGGTCGCGTAGGAGATGCGGAAGAACGGCGACAAGCCGAACGCCGCGCCATGCACCACCGCAACGCCTTCCGCCTCCAGAAGCTCGCCGGCGAAATCCTCGTCGGTCTCGATCTTCTTTCCGCTCGGTGCGGTCTTTCCGATCAGCTTGCGCACCGACGGATAGACATAGAACGCGCCTTCCGGCTTCGGGCATTCGATGCCATGCGCCTGGTTGAGCATGGAGACGACGAGATCGCGGCGCTCCTCGAACGCCTTCTGGAATTTCGGGATGAAGTCCTGCGGGCCGTTCAATGCCTCGACCGCCGCCCATTGCGAAACGGATGACGCGCTGGACACCGATTGCGATTGCAACTTGCTCATTGCCTTGATGAGCGGCTCCGGCCCGGCAGCGTAGCCGATGCGCCAGCCCGTCATCGCATAGGCCTTGGAGACGCCGTTCATCGTCAATGTGCGGTCGTAAAGCTTCGGCTCCACTTCGGCGATGGAATAGAACTTGAAGCCGCCATATACGAGATGCTCGTACATATCGTCGGCGAGGATCCACACCTGCGGGTGTTTCAGCAGAACATCGGCCAGCGCCTTGAGCTGGTCCTTCGTATAGCAAGCGCCCGTCGGATTGCTGGGTTGATTGAAAATGATCCACTTGGTCTTCGGAGTGATCGCTTTTTCGAGCGCCTCCGGCGTCAGACGAAAACCATCCTCGATCTTGGCTTCGACGATGACCGGCTTGCCGCCGCCGAGCAGGACGATGTCCGGATAGCTTACCCAGTAGGGCGCGATGCAGATCACTTCATCGCCGGCGTTCAGCGTCGCCAGCAGCGCATTGTAGATGATCATTTTGCCGCCGGGCGACACGAAGGTCTGCTCCGGTTTGTAGTCGAGATTATTCTCGCGCTTGAACTTCCCCGCGATCGCCTTGCGCAGTTCGGGAATGCCTTCGACGGCGGTGTATTTCGTCTCGCCACGACGGATGGCGGCGATGGCCGCTTCCTTGATGTTGTCCGGCGTGTCGAAGTCCGGTTCGCCGGCCCCAAGACCGATCACGTCCCGGCCGGCAGCCTTCAGATCGCGTGCCTTCTGGGTCGCCGCAATGGTGGGCGACGGCTGGATACGGCCGAGCGAGTCGGCCAGAAAACCTTTGGGAAGAGCGGGGGCCACGAGCGAGTCCTCGGTTAAAACCATGTCGTATCAAGGCTGCGGCGCGGGCAGCAAGAGGACCAATGTCACAGCAGCCATGCGTTAGGATTTCTCAACCGAAAATCGCGCTAGAATGGATCGGCTTCCGGAGCGTTCGGCCATGCAACGGTTCACTGCAGCGATTCTAATGGGGCTTTGTTTCGTGGCGATGGCAGGCTGTTCGCGCCATGCCCCGCCACCGGTGGGCCGCTGGGAAGGCGTTTACGATTCCGGCGGGACCATCGTCGCCGCGCGCATGGAGGTCACGCCCAAGGAGCAGATCTTCGTCAGCGCACCCAATGCAGAAAACATGGGTAACATGTCGGCGGAAGATCATGCGGCCGTCCGCGAGAAGCTCGCCGACGGGCTGGCGGCAAGTTGGGACAGCGTGCCGCCCCACCAGATGGATTTCGACGGCAAGACTTTCCGCAAACCGGAAGGGATCGCTCCACAAGCCGAATGGGACAGCGCCACGCAGCGCATGACACTGATTGTCTATCTCGACAAAGGCGACGGCATCCGTATTCCGCTGCGCAGCGTAAAAGAATTCAGCCCCAACCCGTTTGGCGGCAGTTAGAACTTTTCGAACGCGAAATAGGCCGCGAGCACGATCAGGCCGAATGCCACGGCGTGATTCCATTTCAGCGGCTCTCCCAGATAGGTGGCCGAGAAGATCGCGAACACGACCAGCGTGATCACCTCCTGCATCGTCTTGAGCTGGGCCGCGGAATAGACGCGATGGCCGATATGGTTCGCCGGCACCGCAAAGCAATACTCGAAAAAGGCGATGCTCCAGCACACCGGAATCAGAATCCAAAGCGCAGTGTTCGGATATCTAAGCTGCCCGTACCAAGCGAACGTCATGAAGACGTTCGAGCAGCACAGAAGCACGATCGGCAGGATGTAGGCCCAATTCATGGGATTCCCTCACGGTTACGTGTATCGATTTACGCTGTCGCCGCTCCGCCGTCGCGGATGGAAAAAGCTGATAGGGTAAGGTCTTGCAGGCTTTCTCAACGGTGGAAGCCTCGCCCAGTTTCACAGCGATGTGTCTTTTACCGAACTGTGGCAAGATGCAACATCCTGTCGTAGCACTTGTGGAGGGTGACACGATGTTTCGGAAAGCTGCTGTTCTTGCGATTGCCGGCCTTGGTCTTGCTGCGTGGATGGCGCCAGCCGACGCGGCCGTGAGCGTTCTCAACGGGACGCTGGCCAACAGTTGCTATCAGGCCGCGGAGTTCGGCGGATCCTCCGTCGAGGGCGTGAGGCTTTGTACGGTGGCGCTGCAGGAGACAGCTCTCAGCCAGCGCGACCGGGCAGCAACCTACATAAATCTGGGAATCGTCCGTTCGCGCAGTGGCGATCCCGAAGGCGCGCTCGACAGCTACAATCGCGGGCTGGAAATCGATCCTTCCCTCGGCGAAGGCTATGTCGATCGCGGCGCGGTTCATATCCTGCTCAAGAACTACCAGGCCGCCATCGCCGACATCACGAAAGGCCTCGCGCTCAACGCCAACAAGCCCGAGATCGCGTATTACGACCGGGCCATCGCCAACGAAGCCGTCGGCAACATCCGCGACGCTTATATCGACTACAAGAAGGCGGTGGAGCTTCGTCCCGATTTCGCAATGGCGAGCGATCAGCTCTCGCGTTTCAAAGTGGTGCGCAAACCCGCCAACGGCGCCTGATAGAAAAAATGGTTTGGAGAGAACGCGGCGCGGAACTTTCGCGCCGCGTTTTCTTTTACGAAGAAAGTTGTTCCACTTTCACGCTCGCGCCGCGCGGGCGACAGTTTGATACAATTTCTGAATTCCCTTCACCGATTGTCCGGCTGCACTGTAGCGATCACTTTGGTTGGCCACGCAGTTCGTTCGCGGCCACCTCCTGATCGTGACCGTGCCCGCATCGGCGCTCCACATGGGCAAGGTTACGCGGGCGCCAAGCCAGCACCTGGACCCCGAAACATGGTGCTGGCTTGGCCCCCACTTTCTGGGCCAGATCGTGTTCCCACCAACCCCGGTCACAGGGTCAGGGATGACACAACCGTAACAGGGAATGGCCGGTGCCCCGGGGTGTGATGATTTCATACTAGCGCACAAGCCCCGCAGATATTGCGGTGCGACACGCGCGGCCTTGCGAATGCCGCAATCGCATTTACATCTGTGCGTGGGGCCATCTTGTATTCAGCAAGTTAGCGGCTATGAAGTCGGCCACGGGGCCGTCCGGCCGCCCATCGCAGCGGGTCAATTTTCCATGAAGAATATTCTGCTCTCGTCCTCCGCGGTTGCGCTCGCGCTGGCCCTTTCGGCTTGCACGACCCCGATACCTCAGCAACTGAACGCCCGGAACGTACCCTCCAATTTCACCGCCCCGATCACGGCCGACGCGCCGTTGTGGCCAAAGGCGGACTGGTGGAAAGGCTTCGGCAGCGACGAGTTGAACGGCCTCATCGATCAAGCGCAGCGCGACAATCTCGATCTGGCCGTTGCCACGGCACAGGTGCTGCAGGCGAAGGCACAGGCGGAAATCACCGGTTCGGTGCTGTGGCCGCAGATCGGCGTTTCCGGAAGCGGCCAGCGCCAGCGCACACCGTTCAGCACGCTCAGCGGAAAGGCGCTCACGACCAACTCGTTCAGCCTGACAGGCGACGCGAGCTGGGCTCTGGATATCTGGGGCAAGGCGCAGAA
>JBQCJO010000102.1:0-10380 GCA_051952735.1 Rhizomicrobium sp. | reverse complement strand
CAGGCTGAATGGTAGGCGACCACAAGGCCGCACGGGGCGCGCTTGGCTGCGACGTCGAGGCCGTGCAGATACTCGCTGATGTCCTTGGCAAGCCGCGATACGCGGAGCGCCTTCTCGGCGTAGGCGCCATCGGTGCGCAGCACGTAACCGTAGTCCTTCACCGTCGTGCCGCAACCCGAAGCGGTGACAAGGATCGCATCGAGCCCTTCGCCCTCGAGCTCCGCAATCCACGCATCGATCTGCCGCCGGGCGGCCGAGAGCGCCTCGCGCTCACGGCCCATATGGTGGACCATCGAGCCGCAGCAGCCCGCGTCCGCGACCACCACCTCGATGCCGTGGCGGGTCAGGACGCGGATGGCGGCCGCGTTGATCGCGGGCGCAATGACCGGGCTCACGCAGCCGGTCAGCAGCGCTACCCGGCCTCGGCGGGGCGCGATCGCCGGGTACCGGCCCGTCCCGGGCGCGGCGGCCTTGGCTGGCAGGCGCGTCGGGGCCAACCGCAACATGGCGGCGATGGGCGCGAGCCCTAACGCTCGAAATGCACCCGAGAACGGCTTACCCAGCCGTGCCGCGGCGAGCGCCCAACGCAGCAGGGTGTTATCCGGCAGCACACGGGCGAGGAATGCCCGCAGCCAACGATCCATGCGAGGCCGCGCATAGGTGTTTTCGACATGCACGCGGGCATGATCGACCAGGTGCATGTAGTGCACGCCCGAAGGACAGGTGGTCATGCACGCCAGGCACGAGAGGCAGCGGTCGATGTGCTTGGCGACATCGCCGGTCGCCGGCCGATCGTGCTCCAGCATGTCCTTGATCAGGTAGATGCGTCCGCGCGGCGAATCGAGCTCATCGCCGAGCAGTACGTAGGTGGGGCAGGTCGCGGTGCAGAACCCGCAGTGAACGCATGCGCGCAGGATGCGATCCGCTTCCGCAATATTGGGGTCGGCGAGCTGCGCCAAGCTGAAGCTCGTTTGCATCGGATCACACCCCGGCCCACATGCGCCCCGGGTTGAGCACGCCCTGCGGATCGAAGCTTTCCTTGACGCGCTTGGTCAAGGCCGCAAGCGCGGGCTCCTGAGGGGTAAACACGTCAATCGCCGCGCGCGCAGACGCGGGGGCGCGGATCAGCGTCGCGTGGCCCCCGGTGGCGGCCAGCGCGCGGTGCACGAGCGCCGCACCGGCATCGTCGCAGGCGCCCAGCATGGCCCAGATCAGGCCGCCCGCCCAGTCGAACAATATTTGCGCCTGCGCGGCAGTTGCGATCATTGCAGCGAGGTCCGCGCCCCGGCTCGGCGCGGTCGAAATGCGCCAGAGCGGCGAGCCGGGTTGCTTCGGAGTGGCCGACGCTGCGTCCGCGGCCAACGGCGTCACGTCCCGGATCGCGCTCCACAGGGCGCGCGAGGCGTGCTCATCCGCGGTGGCGAGCTCGCCGAAGGATTGCATCAGTTCGGCGAGGACGCGCTTGCGCTCGATCACCGAGGGCGAAAACCCTTCGAGCCGCAGCGCCGTGACCGCGCTGCCGGCGCTTTCGGCCCACGGCACGCGCGCTGCAACCCCCGCCGGCAGGTGCGCGGCGCCCGAGACGTCGCAGGATGAACCGGTCGCGGTCGTCATGGCCGCGACCGCCCGCCGCGGGTCGAGGCCGCGAATCAGCAGTGTTTGTTCGGTCTCGGAGCGGGGCAGCACTTTTATCGTCACCTCGGTCATCGCGGCCAAGGTCCCCCAGGACCCTGCCATCAACTTGCATAGATCGTAGCCGGTGACGTTCTTGACTACCCGTCCCCCCGATTTGAAGCCTTCGCCGCGACCGGATACCGCGGACACGCCGAGGAAATGGTCTCGCGCGGCGCCGGCCTTGATCCTGCGCGGGCCGGACACGTTTGCCGCCAGCGCCCCGCCGATCGTGCCCGCCCCGCCAACCCCGCCGAGGACGGCGGCGTAGTCCATCGGCTCGAATGCGAGCTGCTGGCGGTTGGCGGCGAGCAAGGCTTCGATCTCGGCGAGCGGCGTGCCGGCTTTGGCCGAGAGCACAAGCTCCTCCGGCTCGTAGAGCGTCACCCCGCTGAGCCCGGACAAGTCGAGGGTAAGGTCGGTTTGCGCCGGCCGGCCGATGGCGCGTTTGGAGCCGTGGCCCACGATCTCGACGGTCTTGCCTCCGGCCACCGCGGATTGCACCGCCGCCTCGACGTCCTTGGCATCGCGAGGTCGCGAGGTGTCGGCCATCGCCGCGTCAGAATCTCGGAATGTCCGGAAACGCCACCCGACCGGCGTGAACGTGCATGCGCCCGAGCTCGGCGCATCGATGCAGCGTCGGGAATACCTTGCCCGGGTTGAGCAGGCCCTTGTCGTCGAACGCGCATTTGAGCCGCTGCTGCTGCTTGAGGTCGGCCTCGGAGAACATTGCCGGCATCAGGTCGCGCTTCTCCACGCCGACGCCATGCTCGCCGGTGAGCACGCCGCCGACATCGACGCAGAGCTTCAGGATGGCCGCGCCGAAGGCTTCCGCGCGCTCCAGTTCACCCGGCCGCATCACATCGAAGATGATGAGCGGATGCAGATTGCCGTCGCCGGCATGGAACACGTTGCAGAAGCCGAGGCCATACTCCTTCGACATCTCCGCCATGCGGATCAGCACTTTCGGCAAAGCCGCGCGGGGGATCGTGCCGTCCATGCAGAGCATGTCCGGCGCGAGACGGCCCATCGCCGGGAATGCCGCCTTTCGGCCTGCCCAGAGTTTCGTTCGCTCGCTTTCATCGAAGGCTTCGGTGACAGCGCTGGCGCCGGCGGCTTTCGCGATCTCGGTCACGCGCTTCGCGGCATCGCCGGCTTCGGCGGCGACGCCATCCACTTCGATGATGAGGATGCCTTCCGCATCGCGCGGATAGCCGGGTGAACAATAGTCCTCCACCGCGCCGATGCAGTTGCGATCCATGAATTCCATCGCGGCGGGAATGACGCCTGCGCCGATGATGTCCGCCACGCATTGCCCCGCATCCGGCACGGAGCGGAACGCGCCCATCAAGGTGCGCGTCACCGGCGGTTTGGGGAGAATGCGCAACGTCGCTTCGACGACGACACCGAGCAGGCCTTCCGATCCGGCGACGATACCGAGCAGATCCAGACCAGCGTCACCTGCCTTGCCGCCGAGCCTGATGCGATCGCCGCCCGGCAACGCGATCTCAACGCCCATCAGGTTGTGCGTGGTGAGGCCATATTTCAGGCAATGGATGCCGCCGGAATTCTCCGCGACATTGCCGCCGACGGTGCAAGCGATCTGCGACGACGGATCGGGCGCGTAATAGAAGCCGCGTGCTTCCACCACGCGCGTGATGGAAAGATTGGTGACGCCCGGCTCGGTCACAACACAATGATTCTCGTAATCGACTTCGAGAATCCGGTTCATGCGGCCCATGCCGATGAGGATCGCATCCGGCAACGGCAGGGCGCCGCCGCTGAGCGACGTGCCCGCCCCGCGCGGCACGATGGCGATGCCTTCTTCCGCCGCGAATTTCAGAACAGCGGAAACTTCCTCTTTGGTTTTCGGAAGAACACAGGCCAGCGCCTTCTGGCGGTAGGCGGTCAGCGCATCGCCGTCGAACGCGGCGAGTCCTGCCTCGTCCGCGACCACGCCATCCGGCACCAGCGCGCGCAGCCGCCGCACGATGGAATCGCGGCGCGCGAGAATCTCAGGCTTGGGTGCCGGTAAAAGCAAAAGCGCCCCGGAATTGATTTCCGAGGCACTCTATTCGAAACCAAACGCGGCGCGGGAGATTATCCCTTTGCTTAGCCTTGGCGGGCCTTGAAGCGCGGGTTCTTCTTGTTGATGACGTAGGTGCGGCCCTTGCGGCGGATGACGCGGCAGTCCTTGTCACGCTTCTTCAGCGAACGGAGCGAGTTGCGGATCTTCATAGGACGTATGCCTTCAAAATGCCGGGAAACCGGGGTCAAAAGAGGCGCGGAAACTAGTGGCCGGGGATGGCTCTGTCAACGGGCCATGATCACTTCCGGTGTGGGGCGAAAGCGTAGAGTTTACAAGGGATTATCATGGATTTGCGGACGGGGATGGCCTGGATGGTTCGGGGAACGGGGGTGGCATTGGCTTTAGCGCTGGCGGCGTGCGCGACACCGGCACCGGTCCACGCACAGCACCAGACGCAGGTGGCGCAGGCCGGTCAACCGGCAGTTTCGGCCGCTGCGTCGAGCGCCGCCGACCAGAAATTCGCGCAATTCATCCGTGATTTCCGGGTGACGGCGATCAATGCCGGGATTCGTCCCGATGTTTATGACGCCTCGATGTCCGGCATCACGCGCAACGCCAGCGTCGAGCGCGCCAACACTTCGCAGCCCGAATTCGTAAAGCCGGTGTGGAGCTATCTCGACACCGCCGTGTCCGACGACCGGATCGCCATGGGCCAGCAGATGGAAGCCACCACGCCGGGGATGCTCGCCAATCTGGAGAGCCGATACGGCGTGTCGAAAGACATTCTCGTCGCCATCTGGGGCATGGAAAGCAATTACGGCCAGCAGATGGGCGGCTACAACATGTTCGAAGCCTTGGCCACGCTCGCCTATGACGGGCCGCGGCAGGAGTTCGCGCGCCGCGAATTGCTCGCTGCGCTGAAGATGGAGCAGGAAGAAGGCCTCACGCCGTCGCAGATGACGTCGTCATGGGCCGGCGCATTCGGGCACACGCAATTCGAGCCGTCGTCTTTCGCGAGCCACGCAATCGATGGCGACGGCGACGGACGCCGCGATCTATGGCATTCGCAAGCCGATGCGCTGGCCTCGAGCGCGGTGCTGCTCAAGAACGCCGGCTGGACCACCGGCGCGCCCTGCTATGTGGAAGTGACGCTTCCGTCCGGTTTCGCGTATGAGCTTGCCGACGCCGACACGACCAAGCCCGTCGCAGATTGGAAAGCGATGGGCGTGCGGCGTACCAACGGCCTTGATCTTCCCACGGGCGCGGGCAATGCCGCGATCTATCTGCCTGCGGGCGCGCGCGGTCCCGCGATCATGGCGTTCGACAATTTCCGCACCGTTCTGAAATACAACAATGCGGCGAGCTATGCGCTGGCGGTGTGCTATCTGGCGCAGCGCATTCACGGCGGCGCGCCGATCATGGCGTCGTGGCCGCGCGATGAGCAGCCGCTGACGAGCGATCAGCGCGCGCAATTCCAGACCGCGCTGCAGACGCTGGGTTATGACGTCGGCACCATCGACGGTGTGCTGGGCCGCAAGACCCGCAGCGCGTTGCGCGCGTATCAGAAGGCTCACGGACTACCGGCCGACGGTTTTCCGACCGTGGAAATGCTGGGCCGCCTGAATGCGGACGTGAAGGCGCGCTAGGTCGCCGCTGCTGCCGGTCTGCGTATGGAACGCAGCATCAGCGCGAACGCGACGATGTGGGTCCAGAACAGCGCAGGCACGTAGAGCATCGGAATCGCATAAGCGGCGCCGAGTTCTCCGGCCACATTGGGCAGGCCGAGGCGCGAGGCATTCGCCGTGTCGATGACGAGATCGCCGAGCCCCACCACATTGAAGGCAAGCACCAGAAGCCAGAACAGTGGGCGTATGCGCACTGTCAGCAGCGCCAGGATTGCGAGCAAGCTCGTGGCGAAATCGCCGTAAGCCGCGGGCGCTGCGAAACCTTGGGGCAGGTGCTGCCCGACAAAACCCGGCAGCAGAAATACCAGGCCGAAGAACCGGAAGCTGTGGAACGTGGCGATGATGCGCTGTGCGTCCCCGCCGTCCATCCTCTTCAGCCACGTCCAGACATAGACCGAAATGCACAAGCCCCAGGCGAGATAACCCAGAGCCATGCTGGTGAGGAAAATTGCCTGCGGCGCCATCGCGGCCTCCATAAAGCTGTATATGCAGATATATAGGGCGGCGACGCCCTATGTCCAGAGCAGAGGTGCTATTCGGATTTTCGGAGCTTTTCCGTCGCGAGGCCGAGAAGGCCAGTCAGCGCGAGCTTGGTTTCCGGGCCTGCCGTCCGGCGAAGCTCGGCATCCGCGGCGCGCCAAAGCGGCATCGCGCGCGCGAGGCGCTTCTGCCCGGAAGCCGTGATGTGGATGCATCGCGCACGGCGATCATTCTTATCCTGCGCGGTGCGGATAAGCTTCTCCGATTCCAGCGGTTTCAGTGTGCGATTGAGCGTTGTGGGGTCCATTCCCACCGCGTTCGACAGCGCTTTCATGGTGAGCGGCGAACCGGCTATCGAATTCGCATAAATCTGTGTCAGCAGACCGAACTGGCCGATGGTCAATCCTGCCGGTTGAAGATGAGCATCGAAAATCTGCGTCGTCATCCGTCCCACGCGGCGCAGGCCCAGGCAGGTGCAAACCGCCACCTCGCGGCAATCGATTCCATCTTCGTTTGAAGCGCGCGCAACCATCACCGTTTCCCTGCATATGCATATATAAGTACGGCGTGGGCGGGTCCACTGCCAGGGGACCTAGTTCTCCGGGACCGGTGTGTCCGCAGTGTCTTCGATCTCGTCTGCGTCCGTCGGGAGGTTTCCCGCATTGCGCAGCACGCGGGAGATGAACTGCGCCGCCAGTAGCAACAGCATCGCGATCACACCGAACATGTAAGGCACGCGCGGCGAGAATTCGTAGAGCCAGCCGATCAGCGGGCCGAAGATGAAACCGGCCGCGCCCGCTGCGTTCAGCAGGCCCGCCACCGCGCCCTGCTCATGCGGCGCGACGGCCAGCGATGCGCCAGAGGTAAAGCCCGGCCGCGCCATGCCGAAGCCGAGGCCCGACATCATCATCGCCAGGATCAAGGTGGGAAAATCCTGCACGAAGATGAACAGTGCGTTGGAAAACACCGTGGTGCAGATGCCCGCGATGGTGAGCGCGCGCGAGGAAAAGCCCATGCGCTGCACGACCACGAACTGCGCGAACAGCGCCGCCATGTCCGACGCCATCAGACCGATGCTCGTATAAACGGCGGTCATGTGCGCGTTGAGATGCAGAACATCCTCGAAGAAGAAGCCGGCGGTCTGGATGGGGATCGCGCCGATGAGGCTCAGCACCAGGCCGAACGCCATGAAGGGAAACATGCGCGGCTCGTACCAGCGCAAGGTCGTCTTGCGGACGGCCTGCGATTTCGGCGGCGTGCGTTCGGGAAGGAAATACCAGATGGCGCCGGCGCTCAGGATGGCCCAGAAGGCGATGAAATAGAACGGCACATAGAGACCGAACAACGTCAGTGACGAACCGATCACCGGGCCGAAGGTGGTACCGAACGCGAACGCCATCGAGATCATGGAGATGCCGCGCAAACGCTCATGCGGCGCGGTGCGGTCGGCGACGTAAGCCTGCGCCGATGCGCTCGTGCCCGATCCGAACATGCCGTAGATCGCGCGCGAGAAGATCAGCGCCGGAAAGATCAGGAACACTGGGATCCAGTTGTTGAGTCCGGCATGCATCACCGTCGCGAAGCAGGCGAAGGACACAGCAAAAGCAGCGAGGCCTTGCAGCATCACCGGCTTGCGGCCCCAGCGGTCGCTGCGCACGCCCCAGAAGGCGGAGGAGAAAATCCAGATCACCGCGCTGACCGCGAAGATGGTGGTGATGCTGGTGGGGCTGAGACCGAGCTGGCGACCGAGCGGCGGCAGAATGGTGTAGATCACCGATTGGCCCGCGCCCATGCAGACAAGGCTGACGAAGAGAATGAAGAACGCGCGCTTGCGCTCAGCCGGCGTCGTCACCACGGTGGCGGCGTTGCGGGAGCCTTTCGGATGCTGCTGCGCGTGCGGATCGGGCATGAAAGAGCTATGCCGCGTCTCTCACCCTTCGACAAGCTCAGGGTGAGGATAGGAGATAAGCTCTGAACGGATAGCGATTTCCTCATCCTGAGCTTGTCGAAGGATGAAGCCGTCACGCACGTCTAGTGCAGATGCTTAAACCGCACCTCGGATGCGTCGCTGCGTCCCTGTGCGTCCACCACGACGATGCGCGCGAACCCTTCGCCGGGCGGTGCAACCATCACCGGCTGGAAGCGGTCGAAGCTGCCGATGAGACGGCCGTTCACCAGCCAGGTGAGCGGGCCGGAGCCGCCATCGGCCTTCAACTGGATTTGATCGTCTTTGTCGACCGCAGGCAGCGGTACGGTCGCGCCGTTTGGCGGAAAGCTGATCGTGGGCGGCGGCACATGCGTCGGCTGTGGAATCGCGGCCTGCTGCACTTCACGGGTGAAGACGCGAAGGCCTGGCGGCAGCGCGCTGGTTGACGTTGCGAGAATGGCGCCCGTCGGCGGCGCGGGATCGGCGGTGTGATCGTTCGGCAGCAAACCGAAAGTCTTCAACAAAATTGGACCGGCAGCTTCGCGGCCCACGCTCCCCGCGCGCGGCGCGCCGTCCGCGCGGCCAACCCACACGGCCACGGTGTAGTCGTTGGAAAAACCCGCCGACCATGCATCGCGAAAACCGTAAGACGTGCCGGTCTTGAATGCGACGGTGCGCTGGCGCGAGATCCCCTGCCCCATCGCCCAGCCTTCCGGCAATGCGACACCTGCGAGAATCTGGCGGAGGTAATAGGCCGCGACGGGACCGAAGAGTTTGTGCGTGTCGCAGCTCGGTGTGTATTTCACGTAGCGCAGTGGCTGCGCGATGCCGTGATCGGCGATACCGGTGTAAAGCATCGCCATGTCGGCCAGTGAAATGCCGAGGCCACCGAGCGCGACCGGAAGGCTTGGCGTGCTGTCGCCTTTCGGGAAAGCGAGATGCGCGCCAGCGTTCTGCAACGCCAAGGTGAAGCGCAACGGACCGACACGGTCCAGCACCATCACGGCCGGCACATTCAGCGACATGCGCAGCGCATCGCGCGCCGTCACCGCGCCCTGGAAGCCGCCGGAGAAATCTTTCGGTGCGTAATCGCCGAAGATCGTCGCCTGGTCCTCCATCATTGTGGAGGGATGCAGGATGAGATCGTCGAAGGCGAGGCCATAAATAAACGGCTTGAGCGCCGAGCCCGGCGAGCGCGCGCGGCGCGCAAGATCGATCTGCCCGCTCTTGCCCCAGTAGTCCGTGCCGCCGACATAAGCGATGACGTTGCGCGTGCGGTTCTCCACCACGACGATGGCGAGCGAAGCGTGATCGTCGAAATAGGCGCTCTCTTGGACGGCGAGACGCTCGATGGCTTGCTGCAGATTGGCGTCGATCGTGGTTTCGATGCGCGGGCCTTTTGCCGTCTGCAACAGGTGATAAGCCAGATGCGGCGCAATCAGCGGCATGGCGAGGCGGATCGATGGCACGCCCTCGTGCTCGGCAACGGCAACATCGCTGGCGGTGATGACGCCTTCCGCGACCATGCGGTCCAGAACCTTCTTGCGGCCCGCGATAGCTGCGAGACCGTGCCGATCCGGACGCAGACGCGTGGGCGATTGCGGCAGCGCCACCAGCACCGCGCTTTCGGAGAGATCGAGCGCTTCCGGCTCCTTGTTGAAATAGGCCAACGATGCGGCGCGCACGCCTTCGAGGTTGCCGCCGAATGGCGCGAGGGTGAGATAGATCGAAAGGATTTCGTCTTTTGAATAGCGTTCTTCCAACTGCACCGCGCGCACCATCTGATACGCCTTGGTAACGAGTCCGCGCGGACGTGGCGGTCCCAGCAGGCGCGCCGCCTGCATCGACAACGTCGATGCGCCGGAGACAATGTGGCCCGAACCCAGATATTGCGCAGCGGCGCGGATCACTGCCGTGGGATCGACGCCGAAGTGGTCGTCGAAATGCTTGTCTTCGTAAGCCTTGAGGATTTTCAGATAACGCGGATTGACGTCGCGCACTTGGGTCTTGAGACGCCAGTAGCCGTCTTTCGAGAGGAACGGCCGCAGCAGGGTACCGTTCGACGCCACCACTTCCGGCGACAGTGTTTCATAACGCGTCATGTCCGGCGGATTGGCGCGGTCGGCGACAGCGAGCGCGCAGACGACGCCGGCGCAGGTGAATGCGCCGACGATCCATCTCTTACGCCAGACTTCGCGCATTGCGTCTGCTTACTTCCCCGCACCGACGGTCACGTTGCCCATGCTCGTGCGCGCGTGGACCTGCGGCGAGTACATATCCTCCACCACAGCGGCCGGCATCGCGAACGAGCCTTGCGTCACCGCGCGCGCGATATAGGCGATGTGATAGCTCGGCGGCGGCGGGAGCGGCTTCTTGGGATCCGGCTTCTCCTGATATTGCGAGCCGATGGTGAAGGCGGCGACGAAGCGGTCATCGCGCGCGTCTTGCATCGACACGTCGCTCAAGGTGTTGAGCCATGGATAGGCCTTGCCCGCATCGCCGGCGATCGGCGCTTCGATCTCAAGCCCCGCAGGCAGCAGATCGATGGCGCCCATCTGGCGGTAGTAGTTGGTCTGCATCTGGCCATC
>JBQCJO010000101.1:0-5828 GCA_051952735.1 Rhizomicrobium sp. | reverse complement strand
CCTGTCGGCGCGCTTGCTCGCATCGAACGTGGCAGCGCCCGCAGAGAGATCGGCACCGGCGCAGAACGCGCGGCCGGAACCGGTGACGATCACGGCGCGCACCTCGTCATCCGTATTCACTTTCGTGAAGACGTCGATCATCTCGTTCATCATCGTGCCGGTGAAGGCGTTGAGCTTCTCCGGGCGATGCAAGGTGAGCGTGAGGATCTGATCCTTCACCGCAACGAGGATTTCCTTGTAAGGGCCGTATGCCATGGTTGTCTCCGAAGTGCCGTTCTATCGGCACTCTAAAGCAGGCGCTTGGCGGCACAAGCACACCCGCTTTATGATGCCGCAACGTCATGGGGAGGCGCACCGTGGATTTGCAGCTTGGCGGAAAACACGCATTCATTGCAGGCGCGAGCCGCGGCATCGGACATGCGATCGCAGAAGGATTTCTGAAGGAAGGCGCGAAGGTCTCGCTGACTGCGCGCAATCCGGCACCGCTGAACGAAGCAGCCGCTGCTTTTGCAAAAGCGCACGGCAAGGATCATGTGTTCGCCAAGACCGGCGACATGACGAAGAGCGCGCCGATTGCCGAAGCGATTGACGCAGCGGAAGCAGCGCACGGCCCCATTCACACCTTGATCGCCAATGTCGGCATCGACAGCGCGCCTTTGGGTTACGATCTCAACGACGAGCAGTGGGAAGCGGGCATCGCGCAGAACTTTCTGGGTTCCGTGCGGTTGGCGCGCGAAGCGCTGCGCCGTGCGCTCGCAAGGCCCAAGGAGCAGCGCGAAGGCTTCAACATCATCTTCATTTCGTCCATCGCCGGATGGGAAGCGCTCGGCACGCCGCTGACATACGGCACGCAGAAGGCTGCGCTCAACCATGCCGCCAAAGAACTCGCCAAGCAGGTGGGCCGCGAAAGCATTCGCGTGAATGTCGTAGGCCCCGGCAACATCATCTTCCCCGGCGGCGATTGGGAGAAGCGCGTAGCCGCGCGGCCCGACGACTGGAATCGCTGGGTGCGCCGCGAGGTGGCGCTCAAGCGGTTCGGCAAGCCGGAAGAGATTGCGGACGCGGTGTTGTTTCTCGCGTCTGCGCGCGCAAGTTTCGTGACGGGCGCCGTGTGGCTGGTCGACGGCGGACAGGCGAAATAATCAACTCGCGCGGCGGATGTTTTCTTCGTGGCTTTCGAGCATCGCCTTGAAGTCGGCATGCATGGCGTCGTCGCGCACCTTTGGCAGCATCTCGCGCAGCTTTTTCACCACCCAGCCTTGACCGCGATTGATGAAGGCAATGCGTTCCTTCAGATCGGCGATGACAAGGCATTTCTCATAGAACGCGCCGACTTTGGAAGACGCCGTGCCGTCCAGATGCGCGATCCATTTGAGCAGCATCGCACACCAGCGCGCTTCGTCCTTCTGGATATCGCGCAACAGATTGCGCGTAGCGGAATCTTTCGCTTCGGCGGCGGAACGTGCGGTAATGCGCGCGCCGGCGCGCTCGGCCTCCAGCAATTCGTTGCAGAAAGCGATCAGCTCTTCGCGCGTGGCATAACCGGCATATTGATCGCTGGCTTCACCGGCATAGCAGACGGGTGACGACAAGCTTTCCTCACCTGTCCCCGCAGCATCGCATTCTTTCGACACCAGGCTTTCGGCTTCCTCCATGATCGAAGCGATGCGCTCGGCGGCGGTGGGGATATCGGTGATGGCGCCGGACGCCTCACCCGCATAGAGCGCCATCTTCTCGAAATCGCCTGTCATGTCCTGCAACGGCGAATCCGTCGAGAACAGCCAGATCGTGCGGTCGCCTTCCTTGCCAATGGCTTCGCGGTGGCCATCGAACGGATCGCCATGCTCGCGCCGCGTGACGGAATTCTGCAGCACGCGCACATAGGCGCCCTTCGGCCAGTTCACATGGAAGTCCTGCGTGTGCACCGTCTCGCCCGGTTTGGCTTCGACGATGCGCTGCTTGTGATAGTCGTGCGCGAAGGCTTCTTTTGTCGCCAACAGCGCGGTGCCAAGAACAATGCCTTGCGCGCCGAGGTTCAGCATATCCGCCAGATCGCGCCCGCTGGACATGCCGCCTGCCGCCAGCACCGGCACATCGGCCGTCTTCACCACATCGCGCACGATCTCACGGCGCGGAACCGTGCCGCGCACATGGCCGCCGGCTTCCACGCCTTGCGCAATGATGATCTGCGCACCGGCAGCCTGCGCATCTTCCGCCTCGCGCGCGCTGCCGACCTGGCACACCACCAGCACGCCCTCGCCACGAAGCCGCTTCACGATCTCCGCCGACAGATCCCAGAACAGGCAGACGACCGGCACCTTCGCTGCCAGCACCGCCGCGATCTCCGCTTCGAGCAGATCGGGCTTGGTGGCGGCGGGAATGAGATTGACGCCGAAGTCGCGATCCGTGGCCGCGCGCACCTTGTCCACTTCGGAACGGATCAACTCCGGAGACTCGCGCACCATACCCAGAAAACCGAAGCCGCCTGCCTTCGTCACCGCCACGACGAGTTCGCTGCGCGCGGGACCGCCCATCCCGGCAAGCACGATGGGAAACTCGCAGCCCAGAAGATCGCAGACCGGCGTGTGCAGCTTCGGATTCATGACGCTTTCTTCTTTGCTTTCTTTTTCTTCTTGGTCTTCTTCTTCGCCACCGCACGCGGCTTATGTGTCTTCAGATATTCGGCCAGCACGATGGCCTGATTGTGCTTCTCGTTCTTCGCGCCATAGAGCAGCGTTGCCGTTCCTTTTGCTTCCTTTCGCAGTTCCGCAACCGCATCCCTATTGGCTGACAATTCCTTGCGGTATTTGCTGCGGAATGCGCTCCACTTCGGTTCTTCGTGGTGGAACCAGTTGCGCAATGCGTCCGACGGCGCGACGTCCTTGAGCCAGACATCGATGGCCGTCTTCTTGATGCCGCGCGGCCACAGGCGATCCACAAGAATGCGTTTGCCGTCGCTGCGCTCGGCTTTCTCGTAAACGCGTTTGACCTTGATGGGCATGGGGCTTCTCCCGTTCGGGAATGTTCGCGCAGGCGAGCCGCCTTGCGCAAGCCATTGGCGCGTTGTCGCAGGCTTAAAAGATGCATTTTGAATATTTCTTTTAAGGCGAGAGCGCGCTAGATTGCGGCCATGGACAATCCCAACCGCAGGCCTATCGACGACCGCATCGGTGAGGACGTCATTCACGCGCTGGTGCACGGCTTCTATGCCAAGGTGCGCAAGGATGAGACGCTCGGTCCGATCTTCGCGCGCGTGATCGGCGATGAGTGGGACGTCCATCTGGCGAAGATGTGCGATTTCTGGTCGTCGGTGATGCGGATGACAGGCCGCTATCACGGCAATCCCATGATGGCGCATATGCGGCTGAAGACAGTGCGGCCGGAGCATTTCCAGCGCTGGCTGACGCTGTTCGGCGAAACCGCGCGCGAATTGTGCGAGCCGGATGTGGCGGCGCTGTTCGTGGGCCGTGCGGAGAACATCGCCAAGAGCCTGCAGCTCGGCATGTTCTTCAAGCCCGGCGCGAAACCCGCACCGGCGAGCTGACTACGGAATTTCCAGAACCGTCTTGCCGAGACCTTGACCGCCAAGCGCGAAATTCAGCGCGGCATGCGCCTGATCGAACGGGAACGTCTTGCCGGCAACAGGCGAAAGCTTTCCGGCTTCGATGGCGCTCAGGATTTCGCGCAGCATCGCCATGTAATCGCCGGTCTGATGGATCATGAACTGCCGCACATCCACGCCGATCAGCGCCGCGCCTTTCATCAAGGTGAGATTGGACGGCAGTGCCGGGATTTGTCCCGCGCTGCCCGCAAAGCCGACGACGAGGTGGCGACCGTTCCACGCCAGCGAGCGGAACGCGGTTTCGAACAGCGGCCCGCACACCGGGTCCAGAACGACATCAACTTTGCCGATGGCTTTCAGACGGTCGCGCCAACCTTCCGGATTGGTGTCGATGACATGGTCGGCGCCATGCGCCTTGGCGAAAGCGCGCTTTTCTTCCGTGGAGGCGGCGGCGATCACCGTCGCCCCAAGCATCTTGGCGATCTGGATGGCCGCCGCGCCGACGCCGCCCGCCGCGCCGAACACCAGAACCTTCTCGCCCGCCTTGAGATGGGCCCGATCGCGCAAGCCATACAGCGCCGTCGTGTAGTTGATGCGCAGCGCTGCCGCTTCCGCGAAACCAAGGCGCGCGGGAATCTTCATGGTCATGAACGCACCGGCGTTGCCATATTCGGCAAAGCCGCCGCCGCCGGGAAGCATCGACATCACGCGGTCCCCCGGCGCGAAATCCTTGATCTCGGACCCCACTGCGTCGATCACGCCCGCGATCTCGATACCCGCGATGTAAGGCAGCGCAGGCTTCACCTGATAGCGGCCCACCGCGACCAACGCATCGACATAACCGACACCGCAGGCCTTTATGCGGATACGAACTTCCGCGGGCGACGGCTCGGGCAACGGCAGATCGACGAATTTGTATTCGTCCAGCGATGCGAGCGACTGGGTTTGAAACGCCTTCATGCGACACCCACAAAAAGAAACGGCCCGCTTTCGCGGGCCGCTTTTATACCGTTTTACGCCGCCTGTTTCACTGGGGCGAAGCGGCTGTAGAAGGTTTGCCCCTTCTCCGCCATCTCCCGCAGCAGCTTGTTGGGCGTGAAGCGGTCGCCGAAGCGTTTCGCGAAATCATCGCATTGCGCCACGAAGGCCTTGGTGCCCAGCGTGTCGATATAGCTGATGGGTCCGCCGGTGAAAGGCGCAAAGCCCCAGCCGAGGATCGCACCGACATCCGCATCGCGCGGATCGGTGATGACGCCTTCCTCGAAGCACTTCGCCGCTTCCAATGCCTGCAATGTGAGGAAGCGATGCTTCATCTCGTCCACGTTCGCATCCGTCTTCCAGGCGCGGCCGGCGAGAAGCTCCGGCCAGATGCGCAGGCGCTTGCCGGATGCATCGTAGTCGTAGAAGCCCTTGCCGTTCTTGCGGCCGAGACGCCCGTTCTCTTCCACGACCCAGGAGAGGAATTTCTCGGAATCGTCCGGCGGGGTGTTCACGCCCAGATCCTTCTTGGTCTGACGCATCACCTTCAGCGGCGTATCGAGGCCCACGGAGTCCAGCACTTCCAGCGTGCCCATCGGCATGCCGGACATGCGGCCCACATTCTCGATCATCGCGGGATGGATGCCGTCCGCCAGCATCGCCATGCCTTCGCGCGTGTAGGTGCCGAAGCAGCGCGAAGTGTAGAAGCCACGCGCATCGTTCACGACGATGGGCGTCTTCTTGATCTTCTGGACATAATCCATCGCCACCGCGAGCGCGTGATCGTTGGTCTGCTTGCCGCGAATGACTTCGACGAGGCCCATGCGATCCACCGGCGAGAAGAAATGCACGCCGATGAACAGCTCCGGCCGGTCGCTCGCTTCCGCGAGGCCCGTGATCGGAAGCGTCGAAGTATTCGAGCCGAACACCGCACCCTTCTTCAGCACCGCGCAGGCTTTCTTCGTCGCTTCCGCCTTCACCGCGCGATCCTCGAACACCGCTTCCACGACGAAATCGACATCCTTCAGCCCGCCGAAATCGGCCGTCGCCTTGATGTGCGACAGAACCTCGGCCTTCTTCTCCGGCGTGGATTTGCCCTTGGAGATGGCCTTGTCGAGGATTCCGGCGACGTGATCGTAACCGGCTTTCGCCTTTTCCTCGGTCGTGTCGATCAGCACCACATCGATGCCCGCTGCAGCGGAGACATAAGCGATGCCGCCACCCATCACGCCCGCGCCCAGCACGCCAACGGCTTTCACATCGGTCTTGGGTTCGGCATGCGGACGGC